>JBFIDS010000132.1:0-8180 GCA_041603715.1 Paraconexibacter sp.
CGCCGAGCAGCGGCGCGCCGTCCCCGGCCGCCCGCCGCGCGTCGGCCGCGAGGGCCTCGGCCCGCGCGGCGTCGGCACGCACGCAGCGGAACGCGCCGAGTGCCGGGTCGAGCGCCGCGATGCGTTCGAGGTGCGCCTCGACGAGGTCCGCCGCGGACACCGTGCCCTCGGAGAGGGCCTCGACCTGGGAACGGAGGCCCTCGACCGGGACGGTCGGGACCGTGGGGCGGGACTCGCGCATGGGGCAAACCTACGCGCTCGTCCCACCCCGGTCGACCCTCAGAGCCGCGCGGGGACGCGCTCCTCGCGCATGACGAGGATCGCGCCCTCACCGGAGAGGTAGGCCTCCTCCCCGTGCTCGACGACGTCGAGGCCGACCGCCTCGTCCTCCTCGCTCACGCGCAGCGGCATGACGAGCCCGATGGCCTTGAGGAGCAGCCAGGTCATCCCGAACGCGTACGCGGGCGCCGCGACGGCGGCGAGCGCCTGCTCGCCGAGCTGCCCGACGTCGCCGTAGAGCGCGCCGTCGGCGACCCCGTTCCAGCCGACGCTCGCGACGACGCCGATGAACAGGATGCCGACGAACCCCGCGATGCCGTGGGCGGCGAGGACGTCGAGCGTCTCGTCGACCCGCGTGCGCAGCCGCCACACGATGATGAGGTAGCTCGGCACCGCCGCGACGACCCCGAGGGCGATCGCCCACCCGGGGCTGATGAAGCCGCCCGCGGGGGTGATCGCGACGCAGCCGACGACGATCGCCGTCGCGGCACCGATGGCGGTGATCTTGCGTGAGCGCGCGAAGTCGAGCGCACCCCACGTCACGAGCGCGGCGGCCGGCGTGAGGAGCGTGTTGACGAACGCGAGGACCCCCGCCTCGTTGATCCCGAACCCAGAGCCCCCGTTGAACCCGAACCACCCGAACCAGAGGAGGCTCGCCCCGAGCACGACGTACATCGCGTTGTGGGGGAGGAGCGCCTGACGCCCGTAGTCCTTGCGCGACCCGACGACGAGCGCCGCCGCGAGCGCGCTGAACCCGGACCCCATCTCGACCGGGACGCCGCCCGCGAAGTCGAGCGTTCCCTGCGCCTGGAGCCAGCCGCCGCCGAACGCCCAGTGCGCGAGCACCGCGTAGACGAGGACCGACCACAGCGCCGCGAAGACGAGGTAGGAGCCGAAGCGCATCCGCTCGACGACGGCGCCGGACACGAGCGCCGTCGTGATCATGCAGAACGTCGCCTGGAAGGCGAAGAAGAGGAGGTGCGGGATCGTGAGGCCCTCGCGGACCGAGAGATCGACCCCGTCGAGCGCGAAGTGCCCGAGGCCGCCGATGATCTTCCCGTCCCCGTCGAAGGCGATCGAGTATCCGACGAGCGCCCACATGAGCAGGGCGACCGCGAGGCCAGCGATGCACATCATGAACGTGTTGAGCGTGTTCTTCGACCGCACGAGCCCGGCGTAGAAGAGCCCCAGGGCGGGGGTCATGAGGAGCACCAGCGCGGTGCTCATGAGCATCCAGGCGGTGTCGCCCGTGTCGATGGCGGTCGGCATCAGATCGCCTTGTTCGGCGTGACCGCCGCGTTGTCGGTCTCGCCCGTCCGGATGCGCACGACGCGCTCGAGCGGGACGACGAAGATCTTCCCGTCGCCGACCCCCCCGGTCCGCGCGCCCTCGCTGATCGCGTCGATCGCCGACTCGATGAACTCGTCCGACACGGCGACCTCGAAGCGGACCTTCTCCGACAGGCCCATGCGGACCGTCGTGCCGCGGTACGTCTCGACACGGTCGAGCTCACCGCCATGACCCTGTACGCGGCTCATCGAGAGCCCGCGGACCTCGGCGCGATAGAGCGCCTCGAGGACGTCGTTCGCCTTCTCGGGACGCACGATCCCGATCACCAGCTTCATGGGTGCAGCCTCCTGTTCGTAACCCGAGCGACCCGCGGGGACAGCCACGGGACACAGCAGCCGGAGAGGCTCGCGCGCCGCCCCGGGCGCGGCATTGGCCGCGTGTCCAAATTCGTCGGGCGACCGTTTGGACGCCGGGATGGGAGCATCTCGCCCATGGCGACGGTCTTCGTGACGGGCGGGACGGGCTTCCTCGGACGCTTCGTCATCCGCGAGCTGCTGCAGCGCGGCGCGACGGTCGAGGCGCTCGTGCGCCCCCGGTCCGCCGATCGGATCCGCGCGATCGCCGCCGATCTCGGCGCCGCGGACCGCGTGATCCCGATCCCCGGCGACCTCGCGATGCCGGGGCTCACCCACGATCCGTACGAGGGGCGCCCGGACCACCTCGTTCACCTCGCCGCGATCTACGACATGGACGCCGACGCCGAGGCGCTCGCGAGCGCGAACGTCGACGGGACGCGCCGGGTGCTCCAGTTCGCCGCCGACCACGGGGCGGGCACGTTCCACATGATCTCGTCGGTCGCCTCCGCCGGCGATTACTCGGGGGCCTACCCGGAGAGCGACCCGCGCCACGGGCAGTCGTTCTCGCACCCCTACCACCGCTCGAAGTTCGACTCGGAGGTCCTCGTCCGGGACACGGCCGAGATGCCGTTCCGGATCTACCGCCCGGGCACCGTCGTGGGCACGACCGACACCGGCGAGACGGACAAGTTCGACGGCGCCTATGCCCTCTTCCCGCTCGTCGCCGCGCTGCGGGCGCTGCCGTCGAAGGCGGTCGTCCCGGTCCCCCGGCTGGGCCGCCTGCCCACGGTGCCCGTCGACCGCTGCGCCCAGGCGATCGCCGAGATCGCGCTGCGCGCGCCCGAGAGCGCCGGTGACACGTTCGGCCTCACCGCGACGCAGGACGAGCGCGTCCACGAGATCCTCGCCGACCTCTGCCGGATGACCGGCGGGCCGAGGATCGCCGCCGTCCTCCCCGCGGCGGGCGGCTCGCTCGCCTTCACGCTCGGCCAGATCCTCGGGCGGATCCCGGTGGCCGGGGGCCTGCGCGACCGCGCGCTGCGCGGCGCCGGGATCCCCGCGGGCCTCATCGACGCCGCGCCGTTCCGCTGCCACTTCGAGACGACGCGCACGCGGGCCGCCCTCGCCGGGACCGGGATCGAGATCCCGCCGATCGCCGCCTACGCCGACGTCCTGTGGGAGTTCTGGCGCGCCTCGCAGCGCGCGGCCGCCTGACCGCTACCAGTGCGTGCCGGGCGTGGCCCGAGCGAAGGCCTCGCCACGCGCGCCCGCGTTCTCCGTCGTCCCGGTGTCGCCGGGCTCCGGGGCCCGCGCCGCCCGGGAGTCGGGGAACATCTTGAACCCGCGGTTGCGCACGAGGTCCATCGCGTCCGGGCTCAGCGAGTCGATGAACGCGGCGGCGTTGCCGAACGGCGGACCGAGGCGGCGGGGACGGTTGACGATCGCGCGGCCGACGAGGGCTCCCGCCTCCTCGGGTGAGAGCGTCGGGAACCGGTCGTAGAGCTTCGTCGGCGCGATCATCGGGGTCCGCACGAGCGGCATGTGGACGGTCGTGAAGCGGACGTTCTCGTCGAGCGTCTCGGCCTGGAGCGCGTCGCAGAGGGTGTCGAGCGCAGCCTTCGAGGCGATGTAGGCGCCGAAGCGCGGCGTGCGCGTCTGCACCCCGGCGGAGGAGATGTTGACGATCTGGCCGCTGCGCGCCTCGCGCATCGCCGGCAGGAACCGCAGGATGAGCCGCAGCGCGGCGAAGTAGTTGAGCTGCATCGTGCGCTCGTAGTCGTGGAAGCGATCGTAGGAGAGGGCGACCGAGCGGCGGATCGACCGGCCCGCGTTGTTGACGAGCACGTCGACGCGGCCGTGGTCGGCGAGCACGGCCTCGGCCATCGTGTCGATCGCGTCGAAGTCGGTGAGGTCGCACGGACGCACGGCGGCGACGCCGCCGGCCGCCTCGATCTCCCGGGCCACCTCGGCGAGCTTGTCGGCGCTGCGGGCGACGAGGACGACCGTCGCCCCCGCGGCGCCGACACGCCGTGCCGTCTCCAGCCCGATGCCCGAGGAGGCACCCGTGATGAGGACGACGCGACCCTCGACGGCGCGGCGCAGGGAACCGCGGCGCGCGAGTCCGGTCGGGGTGAGCGAGATGGGTCGCATCGACAGCTCGTTGGCGAGCGCGACGGGTTTCGCGGTGATCGCGCGCAGGAGACCGAATCCGGGCGGAGGTGCCATGTGCAGGACTGTATCCCTCCGCTTCAAGCCGGCGCGCACGAATGCCGATGAACGACTGTCACCACAACTCCGCCGGGCTCGGACAGCCCCCGAGGTGCACCAATGTCCGATCCCTGGCCCAGGCCCTGCCGCGCCCGCTCCATCGCCCGTGGCGCGACCACCGTCGCGTTCGCCCTCGCCGTGCTCATGCTCGGGCTCGGGGCGGCGGCCGCCTCGGCCGCCGTGACGCCCATGGTCGATCTCGGCGAGGCGTCGACGTACGCCGCGCTGAGCGGGGCGTCGGTGGGGAACACCGTGAGCGCGCCGACCGCTCCGCACACGACGCTCCGCGGGGACCTCGGCGTGAAGGCAGCGTCGCCCCCCACGGGGTTCCCGCCCGGGGTCGTCACGGGGACGACGCGCGTCGGGACGCCGGAGGCCGCGGCCGCGCACGCCGATGTCGCCGCCGCCTACGGCGAGGTTGCGAACCGGACCGGCGGCGCGCCCCTCGCCGGCGCGATGGCGGGCGCGACGATCACGCCCGGTCTCCACACCGTCGCCGCCGCCGCATCGAACACGACGACCGTGACGCTCGACGCCGGAGGCGACCCGGACGCCGTCTTCGTCATCCAGGTCAACGGCGCCCTCGCGATGGCCGCCGGCAGCCAGGTCGTGCTCGCGGGCGGTGCGCAGGCCTCGCGCGTGTTCTGGCAGGTCAATGGCGCGGGAGCGATCGGCGCGAACGCGACGTTCGTCGGCACCCTCATGGCCCTCGACGCGGTGGGGGTCGGCGCCGGGTCCATCGTCAACGGCCGCGCGTTCGCACTCGGCGGCGCCCTCACCCTCGACGCCAACGAGTTCTACAGCTCACCCCCGCGTGTCACGCTCGACGGCGGCGCGACGCTCGCCACGAACGACCCGGCGCCGACGATCAGCGGGACGACGGACGTCGTGGCGCCGGCGCAGGTGACCGTGACGGTCGCGGGCCAGACGCTCCTCGCGACGCCGTCCGCCGGCGCGTGGTCGGTCACGCCCGGTTCCCTCCCCAACGCGACGTACACAGTGGTCTCCTCGGTGGTCGACGGGGCGGGGAACCGCTCGAGCGCCACTCAGGCGCTCACTGTCGACACCGTGCTCCCCGTCGTCACCATCGACGGCGGGCCGTCCCTGACCACCGACGACCCGACGCCCACGCTGTCCGGCACGACCGACGTCGCACCCGGCACGGTGATCCGGGTGGACGTCGGCGCACAGGCGCTCACGGCGCTGGTGCAGCTGACGGGCGGGTGGAACGTCACCCCGGTTGCGCTCCCCGACGGCACCCACCCGGTCACCGCCTCGGTCACCGACCCGGCCGGCAACGACGGCACGCGGAGCCAGTCGCTCACCGTCGACACCCTGGCGCCCTTCGTCACGATCGCCGGCGGGGCGACCGCGTCGACGGACGATCCCGCCCCGACGATCATGGGGAGCTCCGACGCGGCCTCCGGAACGACCGTGGCGGTGTCGGTCGCCGGCCACCCGATGACGACGGCGCTGCAGGCCGACGGCACGTGGCAGGTGACCGCGCCGGCCGTCGGTCCGGGCACCTGGCAGGTCGTCGCCGACGTCGCCGACGCCGCAGGCAACGTCGGGAGCGCCGGCCAGACGCTCACCGTCACCGCACCGGCCACGGCCCCGGCTCCCCCGGCGGCGACCCCGCTCGAGCCCCTCGCCACGCCGCTGCCCCTGCCGGCCGGACCCGCACCCGTGCCCCCGCCCGCCGTCGCACCCGCACCCGCGCCCGCCGCCGCCGTCGCACCGCCGGTCACCGCGGAGAGGTTCCCGGCGAAGCTGCAGGTCCTCCGCGCCGGCATCCGCGAGGGACGTCTCGACGTGCTCGCCCGGATCACGGGCCGTGCCACCGGACGTGTCGACGTGGGCTACGAGTCCTCCGGAAGGACGACCCGGTTCACCGCTGCCATCGCGGACGGCACCGTGCGCATCGACCGCCTCCTCCCTCGCGCACAGCGTCGCAAGAGCACCGGCATCGTGACGATCGAGTACGCGGGCAACGAGCGCGTCCGCAGCGACGTGGTCCGCCTGCGCGCGGCGTCGGCCAAGGCGGTCCTGCGCCGCGGCGTGACGCGGATCGACGAGCAGCAGCGGCTGCTCGTCGCTGGCACGACGAGCAGCCGCGCGGTCGGCGTCGTGCGCATCCGGCTCGGCTATGCGATGGCCGACGGGTCCACGCGGTTCCTCCACCACAGTGCGATGATCCGCCGCGGCCGGTGGTCGGTCGCCGAGACCCTGCCCACCGCGGCGCGTGCCGGCGGTCAGCTCTCGATCCAGTTCACGGGGTACGAGCCCCGCGCGATGCGCGGCGAGCAGCTCGCGAAGGCCGTCGGTCCTTGAACCGCGGTCAATAGTTCCGGGTAGGCTTCCGGGATGCCCGGAGAGATCTCCCCCGCCCTGTTCCGCGCCGGCGACGGTGAGCCGGTCGTCCTGCTCCACGGCTTCACCGGCGCGTGGATGCACTGGCGCCCCGTTCTCGCCGACCTCGCCGCCCGCTACGAGGTCATCGCCCCCACGCTCGCCGGGCACGCCGGCGGCCCGCCGCTGCATCTTCAGGAGTTCTCGATCGTCTCGGGCGTCGACTCGCTCGAGACCCACCTCGACGAGCTCGGCGTCGGCACGGCGCACTTCGTGGGCAACTCGATGGGCGGGGCGTTCGCGATCGAGCTCGCCAAGCGCGGGCGCGCGCGCAGCGTCGTCGCGCTCGCCCCGGGCGGCGGCTGGTCCCCCGGCCACCCCGACGCCGAGCGCATCGCGCGGTTCTTCGCGCGGCAGATGCGGATCATCCGGGCGAGCGCGCCCCGGGCCCGCCGCCTGCTCGCACGCCCCTCCGCTCGCCGCGTGTCGTTCCGCGACATCATGCGCCACGGCGAGCTCATCCATCTCGACGACGCGGTCCAGCTCGTCGAGGCGGCGCGCGACTGCCAGGTCGTCGAGCACGTCCTGCAAGGCATCCGGGACCCGCACGCGAGCACGCTCGCCGACCTCGACCGCGTGAGCGCGCCGGTCCTCCTCGCGTGGCCCGAGCACGACAAGATCCTGCCGCTCGCGATCCACTCGCCGCGTCTTCGCCGTGAGATCCCCGGCAACGAGTACCGGGTGCTGCCCGGGACCGGCCACGTCCCGATGTGGGACGACCCGCGACTCGTGACGAGCACGATCGTCGAGTGGGTCGACCGCCACGCGACGGGCGAGCCGACCGCTCCGCACGCGGACGCCGCCGAGCCCGCGCCGGCGTAGGCGCCCGTGGGCGCGGTGCTGACCCCCGCCGCGAGGAAGTGGGAGGCGGCCGGCGAGCACGTGCGCGTCGCCGGCCACGGGCTGCACGTCCACGAGCGGGACGGGACCGGCCCGGCGCTCCTGCTCCTCCACGGGTTCCCGACGAGCAGCTTCGACTGGGCGCCCCTCCTCGAGCACCTGCCCGACCGGCGGGTCATCACGTTCAACGCACTCGGGTTCGGCCTCTCGGACAAGCCGCGCGACCACGCCTCCACCCTCGGCTGGCAGGCCGACGCCGCGCAGGAGATCGTCCGCCGTGCGGGGTCGCCGCCGGTCTGGATCGTCGCCCACGACATGGGGACGTCGATCGCCACCGAGCTGCTCGCCCGCGACCTCCGCGGAGAGGGCACGCTCGACATCGCCGGCGTGCTCCTCTTCAACGGCAGCACCTGCTGCACCTCGCGAGCCTCACCCCGGGGCAGAGGCTCCTGCGCAGCCGGCTCGGGGCCATCTTCGCCCGCCTCAACAGCGCGACGTCCTTCCGCCTGCAGTTCGCCCGGATCTTCTCCGACGCGCACCCGCTCACGCGCGCCGACGCGGAGGACCACTGGTCGCTCATCGCCCACCGGGGCGGCCATCGCATCATGGACCGCACCATCGCCTACATGACCGAGCGCGAGCGCTCCGCCGAACGCTGGCACGGCGCGGTACGCGACTGGCCCGGCGACCTGCGACTCGCCTGGGGGCTCGAGGACCCCGTGGCGTCCACCCGCGTCC
>JBFIDS010000133.1:0-8147 GCA_041603715.1 Paraconexibacter sp.
CGCTTCTGCGGGACGTGCGGGCGGCCGACCGTCTCCGGGGACGCCGGCCACGTGCGCCGCTGCGCCGAGGGCCACGAGATCCACCCGCGCACCGATCCGGTCGTGATCATGCTCGTCACCGACGGCGACCGCGTCCTGCTCGGCCGCCAGCCGGCGTGGCCGCCCGGCCGCTGGAGCTCGCTCGCCGGGTTCGTCGAGCCGGGGGAGTCGCTCGAGCACGCGGTCGCCCGTGAGGTCCTCGAGGAGGCCGGCGTCGCGGTCTCCCACGTGAGCTACGTGACGACGCAGCCGTGGCCGTTCCCGGCGTCGCTCATGATCGGCTGCGAGGCCGTCCACGTCGAGGGCGAGGCGCGCGTCTCCGACGCCGAGCTCGAGGCGGTGCGCTGGTTCACCCGTGACGAGATCGTGGCGGCCGCCGCCGGCGACCCGGCCGCCCCGCTCCTCATGCCGCCGTCGATCGCGATCGCGCGGCACCTCCTCGACCGCTGGCTCGCGCGCACGGCCTGACGCGCCGCGCCGTCCCCGCGCCCACGATGTTCACTCAGCGGTTCGGCGCCGACTCGCGGCGCCGGGCTCATGGCTCAGGTCGGCGGCTCGTACGGCGCTGAGGCGGCGATCCGCAGCCCCGGACGCCCGGGGGCCCGGTGCAGCCGCGGGACACCCTCCATGATCGCGTCGATCGCGGCGCGGTCCAGGCTCTCGCGCTCGAGCAGCGCGTGGGCGAACTCGTCGAGCTTCGCACGGTGCGCCTCGATGATCCGCTGCGCCGCTCGCTCGGCCTCGAAGGCGATGGCCTGCTGCTCCTCGTCGCGGATGCGGCGCGTGAGGTCGCTGACGACGTTCGCGTCGGTCACCGCCCGCGTGGCGGCGGTCGCGGTCCCCATCGCGTAGTCGTGGACCATCGCGTGCGTGATCTCCGCGACGCGCTGCAGGTCGTTCGCCGCGCCCGTCGTCACGGCCCCGAAGACGATCTCCTCCGCGACCCGGCCGGCGAGGAGCACGGTGATCTGGTCGAGCAGCTCCTCGCGGGTCTTGAGGTAGCTGTCCTCGTCGGGCAGGTTCATGACGTAGCCGAGCGCCTGGCCGCGCGGGACGATCGAGATCTTGTGGACGCGATCGGCCGTCGTGAGGAGCTCACGGCACAGGGCGTGTCCGGCCTCGTGCCACGCGACGACGCGACGCTCGTGTTCGTTGAGCGTCGTGTTCGTCTGGACGCCGGCGACGACCCGTTCGAGCGCGTCGTCGAAGTCCTCGGCGGCGAGCGCGGCTCCGCCCCGCCGTGCGCAGAAGATCGCCGCCTCGTTGCAGAGGTTCGCGAGGTCGGCCCCGGTGAGGCCGCTCGTCTGCTGGGCGACGGTGTGGAGGTCGACATCCGCTCCCAGGGGCTTGCTGCGCGTGTGGACCCCGAGGATCCGCTCACGGCCGGACACGTCGGGCGGGGAGACGAACACCTGGCGGTCGAACCGACCCGGGCGCAGGAGCGCGGGGTCGAGCTTCTCGAGCAGGTTGGAGGCCGCGATCACGACGAGGTCGCCCGTCGAGGTGAAGCCGTCCATCTCCACGAGGAGCTGGTTGAGCGTCTGCTCCCGCTCGGAGTTGTTGTCGGAACCGCGACGCGCGCCGACCGCGTCGATCTCGTCGATGAAGACGATCGCCGGGGCGTTCTTGCGCGCCTCGTCGAAGAGCCGGCGGATGCGGGCGGCGCCGAGGCCGGCGAACATCTCGACGAACGAGGACGCCGACTGCGAGAAGAACTGGGCGCCCGACTCCTTCGCCACGGCCTTCGCGAGCAGTGTCTTCCCGGTGCCGGGCGGTCCGTGGAGCAGCACGCCCTTCGGCACGGAGGCGCCGAGCGCCTTGAACCGCGCGGGCTCCCGGAGGAAGTCGACGACCTCGCGCAGCTCCGCCTTCGCCTCGTCGACGCCGGCGATCTCGTCCCAGCCGACCTCGAGCTTGCCCTCCGGCTTGAGCTGCTGCGGCTTCGTCTTGGGCATGAGGCGCAGCGTGCGCCACAGGACGAAGAGGATCCCGCCCATGAAGAGGAGGCCCATGACGCCGCCCCAGTCCGAGGCGAAGTCCTGGATGCGCTCGGTGAGGCCGGTCCGGTCCTCGAGGGGGAGGAGGCGGGTCTGGTCGAGTCGCGCGACGAACTGGGCGAGAGCCTCGCTGAGCTCCGCCTTCGCGTCGATGAGCTGGCCTTCGTCGGGCTGCACCATGTGTAGATCGGCCGATCGGGGGGCGGGACTTGAGCCCGCAATGGGAGAGGTCGTCGGCGGACCCGAATCGTTCGGTCCCGAAGGGACGTTCCCGGACCGGTCGCGGGAGTGCGACGGCCCGGGTGCCAGCGCGCCACCCCTCGTTTATTTGCGATGTATGTCGTACTTATGCGTGTCGGACGGATGGTCGATGCAGCGGGCGCCTGCGCGGTCCGTCGCGCTTGCATCGGCACCACGGATCCTGGTAGGGATGGACCGACGCCGGACTGGGAGGCACGGCGCAAGACCACGAAAGGGAGAGAGGACCGTGCCGAAAACCCATGACCGCTCCGGGTCCGCCCGGGCCTCGCGAGGGGAGCGATGAACGCCACCGCGCAGGCGGCCGACACGTCGGGTGCCGGTCCGTCGACCGCGGGTCCGATCCTGCGCGTGACCGATCTCCACGCGAGCTACGGCGACGCGGGGACCGCGCTCGACGGCGTCTCGCTCGAGGTCGCCCAGGGCGGGATCGTCGCCGTCCTGGGCAACAACGGGGCGGGCAAGAGCACCCTGCTCCGCGCCATCTCGGGCACGCTGCCGCTCGAGAGCGGTCGCATCACCGGCGGGAGCATCGAATACGAGGGCCGCGAGATCGCGGGCAAGGACCCGACGACGATCGTCCGCGGCGGCGTCGTGCAGGTCCCCGAGGGCCGGCGGATCTTCGCCGGCCTCACCGTGGACGAGAACCTCCGTGCCGGGGGGCTCGCGACGAAGGACCGGTCGGCGCGCGGCGCCGCCCGCGGACGGGTCTTCGAGCTGTTCCCCCGCCTCGAGGAGCGGCTCTCTCAGAAGGGCGGCCTGCTCTCGGGCGGCGAGCAGCAGATGCTCGCGATCGGCCGGGCCCTCATGAGCCAGCCGCGGCTCCTCCTCCTCGATGAGCCGTCGCTCGGTCTCGCCCCGCAGATCGTGGAGCAGATCGCGGAGATCGTCACCGAGATCAACCGCGGCGGCACCTCCGTGGTCCTCGTCGAGCAGAACGCCGCGATGGCGCTGCGCATCTCGACCGACGCGTTCGTCCTCGAGTCGGGGCGTGTCGGACTCAGCGGGCGGTCCGCCGACCTCGCCGGCAGCGACGAGGTCCGGCGACGCTACCTCGGCGTCGCCACCGAGGAGTCGGCCGAGGCGCAGGCCGAGGAGTCCGCCGCGGTCACCCGGCCCACCCACGTCCTCTCGACCCGGCGCGCGGAGCCGAAGACGCTCCATGCGGCCGGCGTCACGGTCCGCTTCGGCGGGATCACGGCCCTGGAGGACGTCTCCTTCGAGGTGGCGCCGGGCACGACGCACGCGATCATCGGACCCAACGGCGCCGGCAAGTCGACCTGTCTCAACGTCCTCACCGGCGTCTACCGCGCCACCTCGGGGAACGTGAGCTACGGCGATACCGGCCTCGACACGATGCGTCCCCACCGGATCGCCGCGCTCGGCATCGCCCGGACGTTCCAGAACCTCGCGCTCTCCCCCGAGACGACCGTCGAGCGCAACCTCCTCGTCGGCCGCCACCGCCTCACCAAGGCCGGCTTCGTCGCCGCCGGGCTCTCGCTGCCCTCATCGCGCCGCGAGCTCGCCGCGCAGATCGATCACGTTCACCAGGTGGCGGAGATCGTCGGCCTCACCGGTGACCTCCACCGGCTCGTCCACGAGCTCCCCTACGGGGTCCGCAAGCGGGTGGAGCTCGGACGTGCCCTGTGCGCCGAGCCCGACGTGCTCCTCCTCGACGAGCCCGTCGCCGGAATGAACGCCCACGAGTCGGCCGAGATGTCCGCGACGATCGCCGAGCTGCGCGCCGCGCTCGGGCTCACGATCGTCCTCGTCGAGCACGACATGCCCTTCGTCATGGGCCTCGCGGACCGCGTGACCGTCCTCGACTTCGGTGAGGTGATCGCCGACGGGCCGCCCGACGAGATCCAACGTGACCCCGCCGTGCTCGCGGCGTACCTCGGCACCGCCGGGGCCGGGGCCGAGACCGGAGGCACGACGTGACCCAGTTCATCGAGCTCACGATCAACGGGTTGTCGCTCGGATCGATCTACGCGCTCATCGCGTTCGGCTTCGTCCTCGTCTACAAGGCGACGGGGATCATCAACTTCGCCCACGGCTCGATCCTGCTCCTCGGCGCCTACGTCGCGGCGCGCACGCAGGCCGACATCGGGTTCTGGCCGGCCATGCTCCTCGGTGCGGCGAGCGCCGCCACGCTCGCGGCGCTCGTCGACGTCTTCATCATGCGACGCCTGCGCGGCACCGAGCCGAACTCGCTCGCGATCCTCACGCTCGGCATCGACATCGTCATCGCGACCGATCTCATCCGGCGTATCGGCCCGGACATCTTCACGTCGGGAGCGCCCTGGGGATCGGAGGTCGCCCGCGTCGGCGACTACGTCATCCCGGAGACCCGGATCGCCGCCGCGAGCATCGCGATCCTCATCATCTCGGCCTTCTTCCTCGCCTTCCGCTACTCGGACTGGGGCGTCGCGATGCGCGCCGCCGCGACCGACGGACGCACAGCGGCGCTCATGGGAATCCGCCTCAACCGGCTCGCCGCGGGGGCGTGGGCGCTCGCCGGTGCGCTCGCCGCCGTCGCGGGCGTCTTCTTCGTGAGCTTCCCGTCGCCGGGCGTCGACAACGCGACCGGGCTCAGTGCGCTCGCGGCGATCCCGGCCGCGGTCATCGGTGGGCTGGACTCGCTCATCGGCGCGCTCGTCGGCGGCCTCATCATCGGGCTCGTCGCGACGTACTGCGCGGGGTACCAGGACGAGCTGTCCTTCCTCGGGCGCGGTCTCGGAGAGATCGCGCCCTACACGGTGATGCTCATCGTCCTCCTGTTCCGACCAGCCGGCCTGTTCGGATCGAGGAGCGTGACCCGTGTCTGAACGCCTCAACTCGATCCCGCGCGCCGCTGCCGTCGGGTTCCTCGCCCTCGCGATCGTCCTCGCGCTCCTCCCGCTCACGCTCAACGCGTTCTGGCTCCAGACCGGGCTCTTCTCGATGGCGGCGGCGATCGCCGCGATCGGGCTGACGATCCTCGTCGGACGGGCCGGGCAGCTCTCGCTCGGTCACGCGTTCTTCCTCGCGGTGGGTGCGTACGGCTACTGCTACCTGGCGGGAGGGGAGGAGATCCCCGGCGTCGAGAGCCCGGCCGGTCTCGAGCTGCCGCCGCTCCTCGCGCTGTTCGGCGCGATGCTCCTCGCCGGTGTGGCCGGGCTCATCTTCAGCCCCATCGCCGGCCGGCTGCACGGCATCTACCTCGGCATCGCCTCCATCGGGCTCGTGTTCCTCGGCCAGCACATCATGTTCAACGCGGAGGCGATCACCGGCGGGTTCAACGGCCGGGACGCGGTCGACTTCAGCCTCTTCGGGTTCAGCTTCTCCGACGGGGAGTCGCGGGACGACTTCGGCAAGCTCGAGAAGCTCTGGTACCTCGGGCTCGTGCTCCTCGCGCTCAGCGCCTGGGTCGCGCACAACATCGTCCGGGGCCGTCCGGGCCGGGCGCTCGAGACGCTGCGCGACAGCGAGGTCGCGGCCGCGACGATGGGGGTCGACGTCCATCGCGCCCGCGCCTCGGCGTTCATGGTCTCCTCGATGTTCGCGGGGCTCGGCGGCGCGTTCCTCGCCCTCGCCTACGGGCGGATCGTCCCCGAGACGTTCGGGTTCGTCCTCTCGATCGAGTTCCTCATCATCGTCGTGCTCGGCGGGCTCGGCTCCGTCAACGGCGCGATCCTCGGGGCGATCATCGTCATCGGACTGCCCCAGGTCTTCACGAACTACGCCGACTCCCTCCCGCTCGTCGCCGAGAGCGGCAGCGGTGGCGTCGGACCGACCCAGCTCTCCCGGTACATCTTCGGCATCGCGATCATCGCCGTGCTGCTGACGGCCCGTGGCGGCCTCGCGGGCATCACACGCATGCTCCGCGCGAAGTACGCCGCGCGTCGTGCCTCACCTGTCCCCACACCAGCACCCTGAGGAGGGAGCCCCACCCATGTCCATGACATTCAGGAGGGTCGCCGCAGTTCTCGCGAGCGCGGCACTCGCCACGACGTTCGTCGCCTGCGGCGACGATGACGACGACGCAGGTTCCGGCGGTTCGTCCGGCGCGACGGAGACGACGGCGGCCTCGCCCGACGAGGTGAAGACCGGCCGCGGCGTCACCGACACCACCATCCGGCTCGGCAGCCTCACCGACACCAGCGGCGTGTTCGCCGGCCTCGGCGTTCCGCTCAACGAGGGCAACCAGCTGTTCTGGAACAAGCAGAACGCGGCCGGCGGCGTCTGCGGGCGGACGGTCGAGCTCGACATCAAGGACCACGGCTACGACCCGCAGAAGGCGGTCAGCCTGTACCGCGAGATCGGGCCCAACGTGCTCGCTCTCAACCAGATGCTCGGCTCGGTCATGACCGCCGCGCTCATCCCGCAGTTCCAGAAGGACCAGATGCTCTCGATCCTCGCGGGCTGGCCCTCGCAGCTGCTCGCGAACCCGAACATCATCATCGCGGGCGCGACGTACGACCTCGAGATGATCAACCTCGTCGACTACATGGTCGAGGAGGGCAAGCTCAAGGAGGGCGACAAGGTCGGTCACATCTACTTCGAGGGTGAGTACGGCGAGAACGCGTTCACCGGCTCGACGTACGCGGCCGAGCAGCAGGGCCTCGAGATCGTCGAGCAGAAGATCAAGGCCACCGACAACGACATGACGGCCCAGATCTCGACGTTCAAGCGTGAGGGCGTGAAGGCGATCCTCATGTCGACGGGCCCGCGGCAGACCGCGTCGGCCGCCGGCGTCGCCGCGGCGACGGGGCTCAACGTCCCGATCGGCGGCAGCGGCCCGTCGTTCGACCCGGCGCTTCTCGAGACGCCGGCGGGGAAGGCCCTCGAGGCCAACTTCATCACGAGCGCCGGTACCGCGCCGTACTCGTACGACGCGCCGGGCGTGGAAGAGGTGCGTGAGGCCTACCTCGAGGAGTTCCCGCAGGGCCAGCCGAAGTACTCGGTCACGGCCGGCTACGCCGAGTCGAAGCTGATGTACGAGATCCTCAACAAGGCGTGTGAGCTCGGTGACCTCACGCCCGAGGGCCTCCAGACCGCGGTGCGCCAGGTCGACTCCGTCGACCTCGGCGGCCTCGTCGCCGGGAACCTCGACTTCTCCGAGATCGGTCAGCCGCCCTCGCGAGCGGTCTACATCGCCAAGGTCGACCCCGAGGCCGACGGTGGCGTCACCGTCGACGGCGGGCCCCGGACGTCGGAGAACGCGGAGGCCTACCAGGTCGCCGAGGGCTGAGTCCGTCCCGGTGAACGCCCGGTGGGGGCCACGTGCCCCCGCCGCGGCGCCACCGCCGTGAACGGCCCTCGCGGGTGGTCCCGCGGGGGCCGTCGCGCGTGCGGCGTCCGTCAGGCAGGGGCCGGGGCGGTCCCCTCGACCCGGAGGATCTCGGCGAGCGCGGCCCGGCCGACCTCGAGCTGGGTCTCGGTCGGCTCACGCGTGCCGAGCACCCGCTGCAGCTCGTGACCGGGCCGTCGCAGCGCTCGCGCGGTCCGCGTCCCCGAGTGGCGCTCGGACCAGACGAACACCTCGACCGCGACGCCGAGCGACGCGATCTGAAGTGCGGCGCCCTGGAGGCGCGTCGGTCGTTCCACGAGCTTCCGCAGCAGAGCGGTGCCCGCGACGTTGGCGCCGAGCAGCGGCGCCATGAGGTGCGACCCGCAGCGGTCGTGCTCCTTGGAGGCGTCCGCCGCGTCGGCGTCGTCGTCCTCGTAGGCGGCGATCGCCTTGTGCTCGACCCCGTGGTAGGCCGCGAGGTCGCCGCGGCTGAGCGCGAGGAGCGACGGCGCGAGGGACATGGCCGCCACCGCGGCCTCCCCGCCGGCGCCGGGCAGGCGCTTGCGCAGCATGGCGCCGGC
>JBFIDS010000134.1:0-8118 GCA_041603715.1 Paraconexibacter sp.
CCCAGATGACGAGCATGTTCGGGTCGCCGAGCGAGTAGCCGTATTCGAAGCCGAGGCAGGCGGACTCCGTGAGCGGGCTGTTGTGCACGCAGAACTTCGCCTGCCCTTCCGCGATGTGGTTGAGCGGCTCGTACCCCTGGCCCGTCTCCTGGTCGAACAGGACCGCGTGCCGGTGGCTGAAGGTGCCGCGCTCGACGTCCTGGCCGGTGAGCCGGATCGGGATCCCCTCGGTGAGGAGGGAGGCGAAGGCGAGCGACTCGGCGTGTGCCCAGTCGATGCCGCCCTCGTCGCCGAGGGCGACGCGCCGGCGCTCGAGCTGCTTGACGAGCTTCGGGTGGACCGTGAAGCCATCGGGCGTGCGGAGCAGCTCCTCGTTGAGCACCTTCAGGCGATCGGCGCTCACCGCGGTCTTCACCTCGGGCGACGGCGAGCGGTCGAGCGTGTACTCGCCGGTCGCCTGCTCGACGGTGCCGGACTCCTCGGCGACCTTGATCTGCGCCTTGAGGTCCTGGTGCAGGCGGGTGAGCTCGTCCCAGATCTCCTGCGTCTGGCGGTCGACCTCCTCCTGCGTGATCGTCCCGGACTCGACGAGCGTCTTGGCGAACAGCGTCGCGACGCGCGGGTGCTTCTTGATGAGCGCGCTCATCTCCGGCTGCGTGTACGCGGGCTCGTCGGCCTCGTTGTGGCCGAAGCGCCGGTAGCCGATGAGATCGATGAGGACGTCGTGGCCGAACTCGCGGCGGAACGCGAACGCGAGGCGGACGGCGGCGACGCAGGACCCCACGTCGTCGGCGTTGACGTGGATGATCGGGACGTCGAAGCCCTTCGCGGGGTCCGACGCCCAGCGCGTCGAGCGCGAGTCCTCCGGGTCGGTCGTGAAGCCGACCTGGTTGTTCTGGACGAGGTGGATCGTGCCGCCGACCTGGTAGCCGTCGAGCGCCTGCAGGTTGAGCGACTCGGCGACGACGCCCTGGCCGGGGAAGGCCGCGTCGCCGTGGAGGACGATCGGCACCGCGGCCGACGTCTCGCGCTGGGCGTGCGGGCCCTGCCGGGTCGTCTGCGCGGCGCGCGAGGCGCCCATGACGACGGGGTGGACGAACTCGAGGTGCGAGGGGTTGCTCTCGAGGCAGACGAGGATCGACTCCCCGCCCGGGAGCTGGTAGCTGCCCTGGGCGCCGTGGTGGTACTTGACGTCGCCCGTGCCGCCCTGCGGGATGGTCGTGATCGCCTCGAGCGTCGAGGCGCCCTCGAACTCCGCGAAGATCGTCTCGTACGGACGCCCGAGGTTGTGCGCGAGCACGTTGAGGCGGCCACGGTGCGCCATGCCGACGACGACCTCGCGCGCCCCGCCCGCCGCGGAGAGCTGGATGATCTCGTCGATCATCGGGACCGTCATGTCGAGGCCCTCGATCGAGAACTGCTTCTGCCCGAGGTAGGCCTTGTGCATGAAGCGCTCGAAGGCGTCGACCTCGATGAGCCGCTTGAGGAGTGCCTTCTCCTCGTCGTTGGACAGGCTCGCCCGGAACTCGCCGGACTCGATCTTCTCGCGCAGCCAGGTCCGCTGGCGGTGGCTCGCGATGTGCTCGACCTCGTAGGCGATCGTCCCGCAGTACGTGTCGCGCAGGGACGGGAGCGCCTCGGCGAGGGTCTCGCCGTGGACGTGCGTGCGCAGGATCCGCGTCGGGATCTGTCGCATGAGCTCGTCGGTGAGGCCGAGCGGGCTCGGATCGAGCGCCGGATCGCCCTCGGGCTCGGACCCGAGCGGGTCGAGCCGCGCGGCGAGATGGCCGAACGTGCGGTGGGCCTTGAGGAGCGAGGTCGCCGCCTGGACGGCCTGCAGCAGATCCTCGGACGGTGCGCCGGCGGCGATCGCCGACGGAGCCGGAGCGGCGGCGGGCGCCGCCGTCGCGGTCGGCAGCTCGATCGCGGGGCCGGCCGTCGCCCCGAGGTCGGAGAAGACCGTGTCGTAGAAACCGTGATCGCCCTGGAGGTGCTCCTCGACGACCTTGAGGAACTGACCCGACTCCGCGCCCTGGATGATGCGGTGGTCGTAGGTCGAGGTCATCGTCATGACCTTCTCGGCGCCGATCGCCTCGCCGACGTTCCCGAGCCCGACCGGGTAGGCGATCGAGCCCGTCGCGATGATCGTCCCCTGCCCGACCATGAGGCGCGGGACGGAGGCGATCGTGCCGATGCCGCCGGGGTTCGTGAGCGAGATGTTCGCGCCGGTGAGGTCGTCGGCGGTGAGCTTGTTCTCGCGCGCCCGGGCGATGAGGTCGCCGAAGGCGTCGAGGAAGCCGCGGAAGCTCAGCCGCCCCGCGTCCCGGATCACCGGGACCATGAGCGTGCGGCTGCCGTCCTTCTTCTCGACGTCGACGGCGATGCCGAGGTTGACCTGGCCGTCGTCGATGCGATGCGGCTTGCCGTCGATCTCGTCGAAGTGGTGCGCCATCACGGGCATGTGCTCGGTGGCGGCCCGCGCGATCGCGTAGGCGATGAGGTGCGTGAAGCTCACCTTCTCGCCCGCGGCCTTGAGCTGCTTGCGGCGGCCGTCCATCTGCGTGACGGTGATCGTGCGGAACGAGGTCGCGGTCGGGATCGCCCGCGACTCGTCCATGTACCGGGCGAGCATCGCGGCGCCGCCCTTGATGACCGTCGACGAGCTCTCGGCCGTCGCGGACGCGCCGTTCGCGGACGCGCCGTTGCGCGACGTGCCGTCCTTCGCGGCGAGGACGTCGCCCTTGGTGATGCGCCCGGACGGACCGGTCCCGGCGACGGCGGAGAGGTCGACACCCTCGGCGGCGGCGACCCGGGCGGCGACGGGTGTCGCGTCGGCGTCGCCCGCCGTCGCGCTCGCACCCGTCCGCGCCGAGGACGCGGCGCCCTGGTCGGACTGCGCGGCCGCGTTGTCGGAGAAGGCGTCGGGACCCGTCGAGGGAGCGGCGCCCGCGCTCGTCGTCATCCGCGCGATGACCTGGCCGACGGTGACGGTATCGCCCTCGGCCGCGAGGATCTCGGTGATCGTGCCCGCCGACGGGGACGGCAGCTCGACGTCGACCTTGTCGGTCGAGATCTCGACGATCGTCGCGTCGGCCTCGATCGTCGCGCCGACCTCGACGTGCCACTCGAGAATCGTGCCCTCGGTGACGGACTCCCCGGCGCCGGGGGTGACGATGTCGATCGTCTCGCCCTCGGCCGACCCGGCCGCGGGGTCACCACCGTTCGTCGCGTCGTCGCGCGCGGTCTGGTCGGACTCGGTGTCCTGGGGCGACTGGGACTGGTCGCCCTCGTCGACGACGCCCGCGGTGGTGATCTCCTCGCCGGAGGCGGCGGCGGGCCCGTTGCCGGATCCCGATCCGCCCGATCCGCCGGAGCCACCCGGGGCGATCTCGGCGAGGACCTGGCCGACCGTGATCGTGTCGCCCTCGGCGACGTGGAGCTTGACGACCTTGCCCGACGCGGGCGCGGGGACCTCGACGTCGACCTTGTCGGTCGAGATCTCGACGATCGTCTCCCCTTCGGAGATCGTGTCGCCCTCCTGAACGTGCCACTCGAGGATCTCGCCCTCGGTGACCGACTCGCCCGCACCGGGGGCGACCACCTGAACCGTCGTGTCGATCGCCATGGCCTCGGACTCTAGCGCGCCCGCGTCCTCGCCATGCGCGCGTTTAGCGGCCGTTTCGTCCGGTCACCCGAAGACGGTCCTGGCGCACGAACTCCAGGGTGCCGATGAAGGGCCCGACCGCCCCGAGCACAGCAATCGCCGTCGCGAGTCGCATATCGATGAGCCGCGAGCGCACTCCGGAGAAGGCGAGCGCGCACATCGCGAACCAGCCGAGGCCGTGACCCCATCCGCACCAGTACTTCACGTCCTCCCATCCCTGCCACCAGGAGACGAGGAGGACGGTGTAGATCGCGGAGTGGGTGAACGACGCCCGCTTGATGAGGGGCCGCGTGAGGGTCACGCGGATCGGGGGCCCGTCACCGCAGCAGCGTCGCCATGCGGCGCAGCGGTTCGTCGGCCTCCGGCGGCCAGTCGTCCGGGTCCTGCGGCCACCACGCGATCGCGTCGTGCTCGGCGTCCATGACGACCCCGTCCTCGGCGCCCTCGGGCAGCCAGGCCTGGCCGACGACCATCACCATCTGGTGGGGGAGGACGACGAGGGCGTCGACCTGCACGCGGTCGGCGGTGAGCGCCCACTCCTCGTGCAGCTCGCGGGTGAGCGTCTGCGCCGGGGACTCGCCGACGTCGACGGCTCCGCCCGCGCCGAGCGCCCAGCGGCCCGCCCAGACCGAGAGCCACTCCGCGCGCCTCCCCGCGAGCCAGCGCCCGTCGTGGGTCCGCGTGACGCAGAGGGCCGCCATCGACAGCGACGCGTTGCCCTCGACGAGGCGCAGGCCCCAGCGCAGCGGCTGGAGATCGAGGACGAGGCGCCCGTCGCGGACCTCGTGGCCGACGAGTCGCGCGCCGAGCCCGTCGTGGCTCGGGGAACCGCGCTGGGCGAGCGCTTCGATCGCGGCATCGGCGGCCGCGGTGGCCTCCTGCGGCGGCTCGTAGTGTTCCTCGTGCCACCGGGCCTCGACCTCGTCGACCTCCCAGGGGCCACGGGCGAGGATGCCGGGGGTCAGCGAGTCGGTGCTCATCGGACCCCAAAGGCTACGCGGACGGGACGGCGGCGGTCGCGCCGAGCCTCGCGCGGCACCCGCTTGCGGACGGGTGATCTCCCGCCGCACAGGCACCCCGTTCGGCGGGCCCGGCGCGATAGCGTGGCGCTCATGAGCGTTCGGGAGCGGTGCTGGTGGGGGTGGGGCTACGCCGACGGGCACCCCGACGACGCGTCGGTCGGGGCGATGGCCCCGCACGTCGAGGGGCTCCTCGGGTTGCCGGTTCTCGCGCCGGTCGGACCGCCCGACATCGAGGAGGTCGCCGCCGCGCTGCCCTCCCCCCGCGTCGCGCTGCCGGACCGGCTCGTCGGGATCGTCAGCGACGACCCCGTGCAGCGCGTCCACCACAGTCACGGGAAGAGCTTCCGCGACGACGCGCGGGGCCTGCGCGGTCAGATCGACGCGCCGCCGGACCTCGTCGCCCGGCCGCGCGACGAGGACGACGTCGAGCGCGTCCTCGAGTGGGCGGCCGGCGCCCGGGTGGCCGTCATCCCCTACGGCGGGGGGACGAGCGTCTGCGGCGGGGTCGAGGCCGCCGAGCTGGGAAGCGGCGTCGAGGGCGCGCTCTCGCTCGACCTCGGGGCGCTCGACCGGGTCACGGAGGTCGATCCCGTCTCCCGGGCGGCGCGGATCGAGGCCGGCGCGAACGGGCCGCGGCTCGAGGCGCAGCTCAAGGAGCACGGGCTCACGATGCGCTTCTTCCCCCAGAGCTTCGAGCTCTCGACGCTCGGCGGCTGGATCGCGACCCGCGCGGGCGGGCACTTCGCGACGGTGTGGACGCACGTCGATGACGTCGTGGAGTCGATCCGCGCGCTCACCCCCTCGGGGGCATGGGAGAGCCGCCGCCTTCCGGGCTCGGGTGCCGGGCCGTCCCCGGATCGGATGCTCCTCGGCAGCGAGGGCACGCTCGGCGTCATCACCTCCGCATGGGTCCGGGTGCAGCCGCGCCCGGAGCACCGGGCCTCACGCGCGGTGCGGTTCCCCGCCGAGGGCACCGGCGCCGACGCCGAGCAGGCGGCGTTCCTGCGGGGTGCGGAGGCGGTCCGCGCGCTCTCGCAGTCCGGGCTGCACCCGGCGAACTGCCGCCTCGTCGACGCGCTCGAGGCGCGGCAGACGGGGGCGACCGACCCGACGGATCCCCCGGCTGCGCTCCTCGTGCTCGGCTTCGAGTCCACCGATCACCCGGTCGAGGCGGCGCTCGACCGCGCGCTCGAGATCGCGAGCGAGCACGGTGGCGTCCCCGACGCTCCGCGCGCGGCCTCCGGGGCGGGCGAGAGCGCCGTCGACGCGTGGAAGGAGGCGTTCATCGCGATGCCCTACCTCCGCGACACGCTTCTGCGGCTCGGGATCCTCGCCGACACGTTCGAGACCGCGATGACCTGGGAGCGCTTCCCGGCCTTCCACGCCGCGGTCATGGGGGCGACGCGGGAGGCCGTCGGCGAGCCGTGCCGCGTCTCGTGCCGGTTCACCCACGTGTACCCGGACGGGCCGGCGCCCTACTACACCGTGATGGCCCCGGTCGCCCGCGGGGAGGAGCTCGAGCGGTGGGCGGCGATGAAGGAGGCCGCGAGCCGCGCGATCGTCGAGGCGGGCGGCACGATCACCCATCATCACGCGGTCGGCCGCGACCATCGCCCGTACTACGAGGCGCAGCGCCCCGACGTGTTCGCGGCCGCGCTGCGCGGGGCGAAGGTGGCCGTCGATCCCGCCGGGATCATGAACCCCGGGGTGCTCCTCCCCGCCGGGTAGCAGCGGCGGGTGTACGGTGACGCGATGGTCAGCCGCATCCTCGCCGTCCTCGCCGCTCTCGCCGCCGCGTCCGCCGCCATCCTCGTCCCGGTCGCCACCGCGGAGGACCCGGGCGACGGCGACCCCTTCGCGACGCCGCTGTCGATCAACGTCGACGCCGACCCCGAGCCCGAGTCGCTCCGCGTCCGTGAGCTGCGGTGCGGCGGGGAGCCCGAGACGCCGCCGCCCTGCGCCGCGGACTCCGTGCCCACGATCCAGATCGACCTCGTCGACACCTGCAAGGGCGCGGAGCTCGTCATCCCGCTCCTCGTGCGCACCGAGACGTTCGCCACCGTGATGGAGAGCGTCGAGCTGGACGGCAAGCCGGGCCGGGAGTTCATCGTCGGCGCGGCGACGGGCGCGTCGGGCCGCAACGGCCAGATCATCGTCGGCGCCGTGCGCGCCCGCGGCGACGGGTGCGCCCGCGTTCGCCGGCTCGTCGCGCTCGGACCCTCGATCCCGCGGACGCGGAAGCCCCGGGGGTCGAAGTACCACGCGACCGGCGGGCTCATCGTGCGCTCGCTGCGCCGCGACTTCCCCGGCAAGGAGATCGTCGTCTACCAGCCCTGGTACCGGTCGGGTGACGCGGGCTGCTGCCCGAGCTTCGAGTCGGCCGCCTACCTGCGCTACCGGCCGTCGACCGACACCTACGTCCGGTACCGCTCGCGCATCCGGCGCACCGCGGCCGGGTCGTAGCCGACCCGCTGAGCGCAGCCGAGGCGGGCGTCCCCGCGCCTCGCGTACCATCGGTCGGACGCATGAGCAATCCCGAGGCGAAGAACTTCGAAGCGATCGTCAAGGCGAAGGAGCAGCACAACCGCAGCTGCCCCTTCCCGCCGCACACGATCCGGATGAACCCGTTCGAGCTCGAGCGCATGCAGTGGGAGGAGGGCGACACGATCGCCGGGCTCGTCGTGGAGGCCGACCCGAAGCTCGGCACCGGCGCCTTCCGTCTCGTCTGCGACGGCATGGAGCCGCCCGAGCTCGAGCTCGAGGAGACGGACGTCATCCGCGCGCCCGCCGAGCCGCTCTACGTGCCGGTCGGTCCGGGGCGCGACGACGAGCCCGGGTGGCCCGGGCGCGAGTCCGACCCGCGGGCGTGAGCGCCCCGACCGTCGCCGTCCTCGGCCCCGGTGGCGTGGGGGCGTTCGTCGCGGCGGCGCTGGACCGCGCCGGGCTGCCCGTGACGCTCGTCGCACGTGAGGCGACGGCCGAGACCCTGATGCGCGACGGCGTCCACGTGACGAGCCGGGCGCTCGACGCCGACTGGGTCGCACGGCCTCGGATCGCGACGGAGGTCGCGGGTCCGGTCGACGTCCTGGTCGTCGCGACGAAGGCGATCGGGCTCGACGAGGCCCTCTCCCGCGTCGCCCCGGACGCTCCGGGGCTCGTCGTCCCGCTCCTCAACGGGCTCGACCACATGGGCGTCCTGCGGCAGCGATTCGGGCCGCAGCGCGTCCGTGCGGGCGTCGTGCGCGTGCAGAGCGACCGGCCGCACGCCGGCCGGGTCGTCCAGGACAGCGCGAGCGTTCGCATCGATGTCGCCGGGCCCGTCGACGGACGGGTCGAGGCGCTCGCGGCGGCCCTCGGCCGCGCCGGCTTCGACGTTCGCGCGGGGGCGACCGAGGCGGACGTCCTGTGGGCGAAGCTCGCGCGCCTGTGCCC
>JBFIDS010000135.1:0-8087 GCA_041603715.1 Paraconexibacter sp.
GCGCCGGGGCCTGCGTCTCGAATTCGTTCCATGACGGCATCCCGGGACCGTCGCCGACATCGCCGCGCGTGTCGAGCAGCATGTCGAACACGATCAAGCGCGGCGCGCGAGGATGTGCGCCGTGGCCGACCGACTCCGCGAGCTCATCGACCTCGTCCTCTCCTCCCTCGACGACCCCGGGGCGGACGGGCGGGCGCTCGCGACCCGCGCGAGCTTCTCGCGCGACCACCTCGACCGCCTGCTCGCGGCCTCGACCGGCGAGTCCCCGGTCGGCCTGCGCCGCCGGCTCCTCCTCGAGCGCGCGGCGTGGCAGCTTCGCGCGGAGAACGCGTCCCCCACCGAGGCCGCGAGCGGCGCCGGCTACGGGTCGCTCGCCGCGTTCTCACGCGCGTTCGCCCGGGCCCACGGCGTGCCCCCGAGCGGCTTCGCCAGCAGCGACCGCCCCGTCGAGCTGCCGGCGCCGAACGGCCTCCACTTCCACCCACCCGCCGGCCTGCTCGTGCCCGCCGCCCTGGAACGCGGCCGCGACGCCCGGCGCCCCCTGCACCCGTCCCCCGTCAGGGACCTCACCGACCGGCTCGTCTCCCACCATCTCGACCGCACGCGCGAGTTGCTCGTCGCCGCGGCGACCCTCAACGGGGCCGCGCTCGCGGAGCCCCGGCGACCGGGGCTCGTGATCGTGTCGTTCGAGGGCGAGGAGGCGAGCGCCGGGCTGATGGCGCGCCGTCTCGTGTGGACGCTCGAGCTGTGGATCGCCTCCGTCGTCGGCGAGCACGCGCCCGCCGAGCCGCGCGCGGACGAGGACCTCCTTGCGCGGTGGGACCGGGGCGCGCCGCGCTTCGCGCGCTTCGCCCGGCGCGTCCGCGACGACGGAGCCTGGGACGACGCGTTCGTCGATGCGCTCTGCGAGCCGCCGCAGGCGTTCACCTACGGCAGCGTCATCGCGCACGTCCTCACCTACGGGGCGATCCGGCGCGAGACGCTCGCCACCGTGCTCGCCGAGCTCGGGGCCGAGACCTCGTCGGCGGATCCGATCGCGTGGGAGATCGCACGGCGGCGACCGGGGTGACCGGGTCCCGCCGCCGCGGCGGAGCGCCGACGCTCAGGTCCCGGCGTCCGCGCGTCGCCGGAGGTACTCGGCCCGCAGCGCGAACGTGTCGCGCATCTCGGCCGTCACCTCCTCGAGGAACTCCTCGCGGTAGGTCGAATCGGTGAGGACGGCGATCGAGTAGTAGAGCCCGCTGAACGACGCGATCGCCACCGCGACACGCAGCAGTTCCGCGGTGAGGTGGACCTCGACCCCGAGGAGGTCGACGTCGACGAGCCGATCACCGGGGGAGCCGAGCCAGCTCACGATGACGTCGTCGGAGATCGCGAGCAGGCCGAAGACGGTGAAGAACCCCGCGATCGCGATGCTCACCACGAGGACCTGCAACGCCTGGCTGACGAACAGGACGAGCCCGACGTTGAGGACCTGTCGAGGCGCGAGGTCGGGACCGTCCGCCTCGACGTCCTGCTCGATGAGCCGGACCTCCTTGGGGATCCGCCCGACGAGGAAGAGAGTGCCGACCGCGACGAGCAGACCGGTGACCGCGACGAGCGTCCCGTCGCCCATGCGCGCGAAGACCTGCCACATCTCCGTGTTGATGAAGAGGACGACGCTGAACAGGAGGAGCAGCGGGATCGCGCGCGCGAGGAGGAGCACGGATCGCGCGAGCTGCCCGACGAGGCGCCGGCCCGCCCACCGCACGATCGAGACGAGGCCCAACCCGAGGACCGCGTAGACGAGACCGAGCAGGGCCAGGTTCGCGCCCGCGGTGACGAGGGCGCTCGTCACCTGACCACCGAACACGAGGGGGAGGACCGCCGGCAGGACGACGAACACGGCGAGCTCGCCGCGACCGAGCGTCTCGGGCACCGCGAGCGCCGGTCGCCCGCGGACGCGATTGAGGCCCGCCACGCCGGCCAGCACGATCACGAGGGACCCGAGGATCGCGGCGATGTTCGCCGCGACACCCCAATCGAGGTTGAGCCCGCCGAACCCCTCCGCGAAGAAGACGAGCGCGAGCAGCGGGAACGCGCGGTTCCAGATATCCCGGTCCGCCGTGCGCCCCTCCACGAGGAGCGGCAGCCCGGCCCGCCGGAAGCGATCCTCGTAGGCGCGGATGTCGGAGGGCGGGGTCGGCACGGCGCTCATCGGCGCCGCAACGCTACTGCGCCGCCGCCGCGCGGCGGACCCGGTTCAGCCCGACGACGCCGCCCGATAGCGCTCCATCGCGCGCTCGCGCTCCTCCTTGTGGTCGACGACGGGAGCCGGATAGTGCTCCCCGATCACGCAGCTCGCGGCCTGCTGCTCGTCGTCGGTCATCGTCCAGGGACGGAAGATCCGCTTTCCGTGGACACCCGCGAGCTCGGGGACCCACCGGCGCACGTACTCGCCGTCGGGGTCGAACTTCTCTGCCTGGAGGATCGGGTTGAACATGCGCCGGAAGTAGGGCGCCGGGTCGATGCCCGTCGACGCGACCCACTGCCAGTTGCCGTTGTTCTGGGACGGCTCGCCGTCGAGGAGCAGCCGCTCGAAGTGCGCCTCGCCGTGGCGCCAGTCGAGATGCAGGTCCTTCGTGAGGAACGAACCGACGACCATCCGCGCCCGGTTGTGCATCCATCCCGTGCGCGCGAGCTGACGCATCCCGGCGTCGACGAGCGGATAGCCGGTCCGGCCCTCCCGCCAGGCGTCGAGGAGCTCGTCGTCGGTCTCCCACTCCAGCGACCGGAACCTCTCCTGGTACTCGTGACGGAGGTTGCCCGGGTGCAGGAGGAGCACGTGCGCGTAGAAGTCGCGCCACGCGAGCTGGCGCACGAACGCCGCGGCACCCGCCCCGGGACGTTCGCGCGCCCTGGCCTCGAGCTCCCGCGGGCTGACGAGCCCCCAGCGCAGGGCCGGCGACAGCATGCTCGTGCCGCCCGTGAGGTCGTCCTGGCGGGTTCCGTAGTCGTCGATCGGCCCCCGCAGCCACCGGTTCATCATCTCGCGGGCCGCCGCCTCCCCGGCCTCGACGACCGGCTCCGGCACCTCGTCGGCGAGTCCGAGCGCGTCGAGCGAGGGGATCCGGCCCTTGCGCAGCGAGGACGGCAGCGGTCCGAGGTCGCGCGGCGCCCCGTGGACCTCGCGGCGCTCGAGCGGCTCCCACGCCTTCCAGAACGGCGTGAACACCGTGAACGGCTTCCCGTTCTTCGTCCGGGGCCGCGACACGTCGGCGCAGTAGGACCCGGCGCGGGGCCGGGCGGCGATCCCCGCCTCCTCGAGCGCCTCCGTCGCGCGGATGTCGCGCGAGCGCGCGTACGGCGCCGCGTCGCTCGTCCAGTACACGGCGTCGGCATTCGCCTCGCGGGCGACGGCGACGACCTCGCCCACCACGTCGTCCCCCTGCCGGACGACGAGCCCCGACCCTCGCTCCTTGAGCGCCCCGTCGAGCTCGCGCAGGCAGTCGATCATGAAGCGCGTGCGGCTCCCGCTCGCGAAGCGCCCGGCGAGCAGCCGGTCGTCGAACACGAAGAGCGGGACGACACGGTCGTGTGCCTCGTGGGCGTCGTGGAGGGCGGGGAGGTCGTGGACGCGCAGCTCGCGCCGGAACCAGACGATCGCGGTGGTGGGCATCACGAGGGATACGGGCGACGGTGACCCGCGGCCGACAGCCGGGCGTAGACTCGGAGAGAGCCGTGAACGACGACGCCATCGACACCGACTTCCCCCTCTTCCCGCTCGGGATGGTCGCCCTGCCGCACGAGCTCGTCCCCCTGCACATCTTCGAGCCGCGGTACCGGGCGCTCGTCGCCGAGTGCCTGGAGAACGAGCGCGAGTTCGGGATCGTCTGGGCCACCGAGGACGGCCTGCGCACGACGGGCTGCGCGATGCGGATCGAGCAGGTGCTCGAGCGCTTCGACGACGGGAGGGTGAACATCCTCACGCGCGGGACCCGCGTGCTGCAGCTCGTCGGGGAGCTCGAGGAGATCCCGTACCCGGCCGGGGAGGTCACGTTCGTCGAGGACGAGCCCGAGGTCGTCGACGAGGAGGCGCGCGCGACGGCGCACGCCGCGTACATCGCGCTCGTCGAGGAGGCCACCGACAAGGCCCTGGAGCCCGACGAGGTCGCGCAGCTGGACGCCTACGGGATGGCGGCGACCGTCGACTTCGGCCTCGAGGCGAAGCAGAGCCTCCTCGATCTACGGTCCGAGAACGCGCGGCTGCGCCTCGTCACCAGGCTCTTCCGCGCCGCCCGTCGCCGCCTCGACTTCATCGAGCGCGCCCAGGTGCGTGCCCGCTCCAACGGCAAGGTCCGCTTCAGCTGACCCGCCGGCCGGGCCCGTGCCGGCCAGGGGTGGTTGCCCGACGTCCCCGGCGACCGGCGCCCGCTGCCACGGGGGCCGGCCCTGCGCGGCGAGGTAGCTCCCGGCGAGCACGAGCCCGAGACCGGCGAACGTCGCCACCGTGAGCGCCTCGCCGAGCAGGCTCGCGCCATAGAGCACCGCGAAGCCGGGCGCGAGGTAGGCGACGACCGCCGCGCGCGACGGGCCGATCTCGCTGATGAGCGAGTAGAAGAGGAGGAACGCGATCCCCGTGCCGAGCATCCCGAGCGCGAGGAGCGCCGCGACGCTCTTTGCGGCCGGCGCATGCGTCGGCAGCGAGGCGAGCGCGAACGGCGCCACCATCGCCGCGCTCACGACCATCGTCCCGGCCGCGACCGCCGCCGGGCGGACACCCGAGAGCCGGCGCTTGAGGTAGAAGGCGCCGAGCGCGTAGCCGAAGCCCGCGAGGAGGATCATCGCGCCGCCGAGCACGGCGTCCCGGTCCCCCGAGAGGTCGACGCCGAAGAGGAGCACGATGCCGACGATCCCGGTCAGGATGCCGACGCCCGACCACCCGGTCATCCGCTCGGCGTCGTCGACGACGAGGGCGATGAGCGCCGCGAAGATCGGCGCGGAGGCGACGAGGATGCCGGCGAGCGCGCTCGGCACGTGGTTCTGGCCCTCGACGATGAGGAGGAACGGGCCGGCGACCTGCATCGCCGCGAGGACCGCGATGGCCCCCCACGCTCCCCGCAGACCCCGCAGCACGCCCGCCCGCGCGGCGATCGGCACGAGGACGAGCGCCGCGAGCGCCGTCCTCCCGAACACGATGAACGGGCTGGAGAAGTCGTCGAGGGAGACCGAGATGAAGAGGTAGGACGCCCCCCACGTCGCCGCGAGGACGCCCATGATCATCCAGTGGCGCCGCGCCATGCGACGAGCGTGCCAGGCCTCGCGTCCCCGCGCCACCCGGCCCGCCGGGGACGCGGATCGCCCGCGTCGCCCGGGCGGGCTCGAACGGCTCGCGACCGGTCCGGCCGCCCCACGGGTCATGATCCGTCCACGACCCGGCCGGGTCCGTCCCCTGCGAAGGAGCCCGTGAGATGGACGCCCACATCACCCTCCGCGTCGACGGTGAGGCCCGCAGCCTCACGGTGGACACGCGCACCACCGTGCTCGACGCGCTGCGCGAGCACCTCGGCGTGACGTCGCCGAAGAAGGGCTGCGACCACGGGCAGTGCGGGGCGTGCACGGTGCTCGTCGACGGCCGCCGGGTCGTGTGCTGCCTGTCCCTCGCGGTCGCCCACGACGGCGCGGAGATCACGACGGCCGCCGGGCTCTCCGCCGGGGACGACCTCCACCCCCTCCAGCAGGCGTTCGTCGACCACGACGCCTTCCAGTGCGGGTACTGCACCCCGGGGCAGATCTGCTCGGCGATCGGGATGCTCGACGAGGCGCGGGCCGGGTCGCCCAGCCACGCGACGGACGATCTCACCGCGCCGGTCGTGCTCGACGACGCCGAGGTCCGTGAGCGCATGAGCGGCAACCTCTGTCGCTGCGCGGCGTACCCGAACATCCTCGCGGCGATCCGGGAGGTCGCCCCGTGAAGCCGCTCGGCTACACCCGCGCCGGCGGCCCCGCCGACGCGGTCGCGGCGGTCGCCGGGCGTCCCGGGGCCTCGTTCCTCGCGGGAGGGACGAACCTCGTCGACCACCTGAAGCTCGGGATCGCTGCGCCGGACCTCCTCGTCGACGTCACCCGCTGCCTGTCGGACACGGTCGACGATCTCGCCGACGGCGGGTTGCGGCTGGGAGCCGGGGTGCGCAACGCGGATCTCGCCGCCGACATGCGGGTCCGGGAGCGCTACCCCGTCCTCGCGCAGGCGCTCCTCGCGGGCGCGTCGGGGCAGCTGCGCAACGTCGCCACGACCGGCGGCAACCTCCTGCAGCGCACCCGCTGTCCGTACTTCCAAGACCGCGCGGCCGCGTGCAACAAGCGTGTCCCGGGTGCGGGCTGCGCGGCGCTCGACGGCGTCACCCGCCACCACGCGATCCTCGGCGCCTCGACGGCGTGCGTCGCGACGCACCCCTCGGACATGGCCGTCGCGCTCCGTGCGCTCGATGCCGTCGTCCACACCCTGGGACCCGCAGGCGAGCGCTCGATCCCGATCGGGGACCTCCACCGCCTGCCCGGCGACGAGCCCGAGCGCGACACGGTCCTCGAGCACGGTGAGCTCATCACCGCGGTCGACCTCCCCGCCTCCTCCCCCACCGTGCGCTCCGCCTACCGCAAGGTGCGCGAGCGGGCCTCCTACGCGTTCGCGCTCGTCTCGGTCGCGGCCGTTCTCGAGACGGACGGCGACGGACGCGTCGCCGACGTCGCGATCGCGCTCGGCGGTGTCGCCCACGTCCCGTGGCGGGCGTCGCGGGCCGAGGAGGCGCTCCGTGGCGGTCCTGCGACGGACGAGGCGTTCCGCGCGGCCGCCCGGGCCGAGCTCGCCACGGCCACGCCGCGGCGCGACAACGCGTTCAAGGTGCCCCTGGCGGTGGGCGCGATGACCGCCGTGCTCCGCACGCTCGCGACGGGGGCGGCCCGATGACCGACACCGCGCCGACCGCGGCGCGCGCCCTCGGGGCCGATCTCCCCCGGATCGACGGCCCGGCGAAGGTCACCGGGGCCGCGCACTACGCCTTCGAGCATCCGGTCTCCCGGCCCGCCTACGCGGTCCCGCTCGTCTCGACGGTCGCCCGGGGGCGCGTCGCCGCTCTCGACGTGTCCGCCGCGACGGACCTGCCGGGCGTGCTCGCCGTCCTCACCCACCGCGGCGCCCCGCGGCTCGCCGACAGCGGCGACGCCGAGCACGCGGTCCTCCAGTCCGCCGACATCCGCTTCCGGGGGCAGGTCGTCGGGGCGGTCGTCGCCGACTCGCTCGAGATCGCCCGCGACGCCGCGGCCCGTGTCGTCGTCACCGAGGTCGCCGAGGCCCACACCGTCACGCTCACCACCGACCACCCCGAGCTCTACACGCCCGAGAAGGTCAACCCGAACTACCCGGCCGACACCTCGCAGGGTGACGCGGAGGCCGGCCTGGCGTCCGCCGCGGTCACCGTCGATGCGACCTACCGGACGCCCATCGAGTTCGCCTTCCCGATGGAGCCCCACACGACGGTCGCGCGCTGGCACGACGGCGCGCTGACCGTCCAGGAGTCGACGCAGAGCGTCCACGGGACCCGCGTGACGCTGTGCACGCTGTTCGGTCTCGACGAGGACCGGGTGACCGTCACCGCGCCGTACGTGGGTGGCGCGTTCGGCTCCAAGGGTCTCGTACACGCCCCCACGATCCTCACCGTGATGTGCGCCATGACCCTGCCGGGCCGCGCGGTGAAGCTCGCGCTCACGCGGCCGCAGATGTCGACGCTCGGCGGGCACCGCACCCCGACGATCCAGCGCGTCCAGCTCGGCGCCGAGCGGGACGGGACGCTCGTCGCGATCGCCCACGACGTGTGGGAGCACACGTCGCGGATCAAGGAGTTCGCCGAGCAGACCGGCACGGCCTCGCGCATGATGTACGCCGCGCCGAGCATCCGCACGTCCCACCGGCTCGCGCCGCTCGACGTCCCCGTCCCCACCTGGATGCGGGCCCCCGGGGAGGCGCCCGGGATGTACGCGCTGGAGTCGGCGATGGACGAGCTGGCGGTCGCGCTCGGCGTCGACCCCGTCGAGCTGCGCATCGCCAACGA
>JBFIDS010000136.1:0-8054 GCA_041603715.1 Paraconexibacter sp.
ACCGTCGACCGGCTCGCCGGGCTGCTCGAGAAGGGCGACACGATCGTCGACGGCGGCAACTCGAGGTGGACGGACGACAAGGTCCGCGCGGCCACGCTGAAGGCCTCCGGGATCCACTACGTCGACGTCGGCGTGAGCGGAGGGGTGTGGGGCCTCGATGCCGGCTACTGCATGATGGTCGGCGGGCCGAAGGCGGCGGTGAAGCGGCTCTCGCCGATCCTCGACGTGCTCGCCCCCGCCCCCGACGCCGAGCACGGCCCCGGCTGGTCCCACCTGGGGCCCGTCGGCGCCGGGCACTACGTGAAGATGGTCCACAACGGCATCGAGTACGGGCTCATGCAGGCCTACGCCGAGGGGTTCGACCTCTTCGACAAGAGCGAGTACGACCTCGACAACGCCGCGATCGCGCACCTCTGGATGCAGGGGTCGGTCGTCCGCTCCTGGCTGTGCGAGCTCGCTGCGCGCGCGTTCGAGCAGGAGGGCAACGACCTCGCCGGCCTCGACGGGTACACCGCCGACTCGGGTGAGGGCCGCTGGACGATCGAGGAGGCGATCGCCAAGAACGTCCCGACCCCGGTCATCACCGCCTCCCTGTATGCCCGCTTCACCTCCCGCGGAGCCGGGGACTTCGGCAACCGGGTCCTCACCGCCCTGCGCGCGCAGTTCGGCGGGCACGCCGTGAAGCGCAAGGCCGGCACGTGACCGCGGAGGGGGCGCCCGCCCCGGGCGAGAACCCGCTCGTCGAGGGACTCGAGCGCCTCCCCGTCCCCCCGACCGTCCTCGTGATCTTCGGGGCGACGGGCGACCTCTCGAAGCGCAAGCTCCTCCCCGCGCTCTACAACCTCGCCCACGAGGGCGCGCTCCCGGAGCGCTTCCACCTCGTCGGCTCCTCGCGCAGCCACCTCAGCGACGACGACTTCCGCCGCGAGGCCGCCGACGCGGTCCGCGAGTTCTCGCGCCGCCCGCCGGACGAGACGGTCCTCGAAGCGCTCCTGCGAAGCGTGCGCTGGGTGAGCGGCGGATTCGACGATCCCGCGACGTACGAGGCGCTCGGCACGACGCTCGACGATCTCGACGCCGAGACGGGCCGGGTCGCCCTCAACCGCGCCTTCTACCTCTCCACCGCCCCCGGCTTCTTCCCGGTGATCGTCGAGCATCTCGGCCGACGCGGACTGCACGAGTGCGAGGGATCCGGGGCGGGCACGCGGATCATCATCGAGAAGCCGTTCGGCTCCACCCTCGCCTCGGCGGTCGACCTCAACGAGCGCGTCCTGTCGGTGTTCTCCGAGTCGCAGGTCTTCCGCATCGACCACTACCTCGGCAAGGAAACGGTGCAGAACATGCTCGCGTTCCGGTTCGCGAACCGGATGTTCGAGCCGGTCTGGAACCGCGACCACATCGCGAGCGTGCAGATCACGGCCGCCGAGGACATCGGGATCGGTTCACGCGCCGGGTACTACGACTCGTCCGGCGCGCTGCGCGACCTCGTCCAGAACCACCTGCTCCAGCTCCTCTGCCTGCTCTGCATGGAGCCGCCGATCGACCTCGGGGCCGACCAGGTGCGCAACGAGAAGGTGAAGGTGCTCAAGGCGATCCGGCCGCCGACGCCCGACGAGGTCGACGCGATGGCGGTTCGCGGCCAGTACGCCGCCGGGACCGCGGGCGGCGAGCCCGTCCCCGGCTACCGCGAGGAGGACGGCGTGGCGGACGGGTCCACGACGGAGACGTTCGCGGCGCTGCGCCTCGAGGTCCGCAACTGGCGCTGGGCCGGCGTCCCCTTCTACCTGCGCACCGGCAAGCGGCTCGCCCGCAAGGTGACCGAGATCGCGGTGACGCTCAAGCCCGTGCCGCACATGGCCTTCGACGATCCCTCCCACCCGGCGCTCCCGCCCAACCAGCTCGTGATGACGATCCAGCCCGACGAGGGTGTCTCCCTGTCCCTGGGCGCGAAGATCCCTGGCACGCGGATGCAGATCCGCCCCGTGCAGATGGAGTTCCAGTACGGCGCCGCGTTCGTCTCGCAGTCCCCGGAGGCCTACGAGCGGCTCATCCTCGACGCCATGCGGGGAGACGCGACGCTCTTCACCCGCAACGACGAGGCGGAGGCCCAGTGGCGCATCTGCGACCCGATCATCGCGCGCTGGGGTGCGCCGTCGTCCACGGACCGCGTCCCCCACTACGCCGCCGGGTCTCAGGGTCCGGCCGCCGCCGACGCCCTCCTGCGGGACGGCGACTCCTGGCGCCGGATCTGAGACCCGGCCCGACGCCCGCCGCGGTGCGGGTCCGCGCGGGGTACGCTCGGGTCGTGGCGGTCCCCACCACCGACAACGTCTGGCGTGAGCGGGACACGGAGCCCCCGGCGATCGAGGCGGCGATCCGCGCGCTCGAACGCGACCGACACCGCGAGGACCCCGGCTACGTCCACGCGCGCGTCCTCAACATGGTCGTGCTCGTCGACCGCGAGTGGAGCGGAGAGATCGCGAACCGGCTCGGGCGGGTCGGACGCTTCCACCCGTCCCGCCTGATCGTCTGCGCGATCGACCCCGGGCGCCGCGTCGTCGATGCCCTCGTCTCCGTCGCGGCACCGGCGGAGGTGCGGGAGGGCGAGACGGTGGCGACACGCGAGACGGTCGTGCTCGACATCGGCGCACGGCACGTCGCCGGGCTCGAGACGATCGTGGGACCGCTCGTGAAGACCGACGTGCCGACGCTCGTCTGGGCCCCGCACGGCCACCACGACGCCGTCCGCCGGCTCATGGGCCTCGCCCAGGTGATGCTCGTCGACTCCGTCGAGGACCCCGACGCGGGAACGGCGCTGCGACGCGCGCGAGGGCTCAGCGAGGAGACCTACGTCGTCGACCTCGCGTGGCTGCGCACCACGCCCTGGCGGGAGAGGATCGCGGGCACGTTCGACCCCGCCAACCGCCGGTGCGAGCTATCGACCCTCACGCGGCTCCAGGTCCGCCACCACCCCGACTCGCGGGCCGCGGCGCTCCTGCTCACCGGCTGGCTCGCCTCGCGGCTGGGCTGGGAGCCGAGCCCGCTCGTGAGCGGCGCGGACGGGCTGCAGGCCAGTCTGCACGCCCAACGCCAGGACGTCGCCGTGCACCTCGCCGCCGACCCGTCGCAGACGGTCCCCGGGCTCTCCGGGATCACCGTCGACACCGCGTCCGGGGAGACGCTCGCGCTCGATCGCGGGCGCGGCGGCCTGCACGCGACGATCGCCGGTCCCGGCGCCCCGACGCAGGACTGGACGCTGCTCGGCGCCTCGCGCGGGGAGTCGGGCGTCCTCGGCGAGGGGATCCGCCAGGCGCTGCTGCGGGACCCCACCTACCTGCCGGCCCTGCGCGCCGCGGAGATCCTCGCCCGATGAGGCAGCCGCCTGTGCACCCGGCGCCGGCTCACCCCGCCGCGGCGCCGGGACGTCATCGTGACGCGCCCTGTGCGACCGTGCGGCGGGCCATGCCGCACGCGCTCCCCCGCCCCGTCCCCGTCCGCCCGGACACGCCGTGAGCCGCGCGACCGTCGTGCGTCACGACGACGCCGAGGCGCTCGCGGCGGCCCTCGCCGACCGGCTCGCCGCCGAGGTCGGCGCCGCGATCGCCGCCCGCGGGCGCGCCCACGTCGCGCTGTCGGGCGGCCGGACGCCGCGGCGCGCCTACGAGCTGCTCGCCGAGCGCGCGGGGACCTGGGGGGAGGTCCACCTCTGGTACGCCGACGAGCGGTGCGTCCCCCCGGACCACGAGGACTCGACCCACCGGCTCGTCACCGAGACGCTCCTGTCGCGCTGGACGCCCGCGAGCGGCGTCGTCGAGCACCGTGTCCTCGGCGAGCTCGACGACCCGGACGGCGCTGCGCGCGCGTACGCGGCCGAGCTGTCGACGACGATCCTCGACGTGGTGCTGCTCGGGCTCGGCGAGGACGGTCACACCGCATCGCTCTTCCCCTACTCGACCGAGCTCGACACGTTCGCGGGGGGACCGCGCGTCCTCGCCGTCCGCGGCGCGCCGAAGCCGCCACCCAACCGGGTGACGCTGACCCTCGAGACCCTGGGGAAGGCCCGTGTGCTGCTGCTCGCCGTGACCGGCGAGGACAAGCGTGACGCCCTACGCAACACGCTCGGGCAGCCCTCGCCGGCGACCCCGGCGTCGCTGCTGCGCCGCGACCGGCTCACCATCCTCGCCGACGCCGCGGCGTACGGCGGCTGAGCCGCTGCGCACCTGCACACGATCCGCCGCGGATTGTGGCGACCGTCCCGGTCCGCCATCCTTCGTTCGGTGACCGCACCACCGGAGCGCTCCGCGACCGACGAACCGACGACGAACGGCAGCCCGCTCGGGGCATCGACCCCACCGGCGATCCCCCCGGCCGCGCGGGCCCAGGCCGCGGCGAACCTCGGGCATCCGCCACGGCGCGGCGCCATGGACCCGTTCATGGACCACGTGTTCGAGGCGGACCCCACGCCGTTCGTCGAGCGCCTCCCCGAGAGCTCACCGTTCCCGCCGATCGCCGACTACGGCTTCCTCTCCGACTGCCACACCGCGGCGCTCGTCGCGCCCGACGGCACCGTCGAGTGGCTGTGCCCACCGCGCTTCGACGCGCCCTCGGTCTTCGCCGCGGTGCTCGACCGCTCGGCCGGCGGTTTCCGGCTCGGCCCATCCTCGATGGGCGTGCCGGCGGGCCGTCGCTACGAGCCGGGGACGAACATCCTCGAGACGACGTGGATGACGCCGACCGGGTGGCTCGTCGTCCGCGACGCGCTCGTCATCGGCCACTGGCGGGAACGCACCCAGGGCGCGACGACCGCTCACACGCGACCGCCGACGGACTTCGAGGCCCACCACGTCCTCGTCCGCACCATCACGTGCATCCATGGACAGGCGCAGATCGAGCTTCTCTGCGAGCCGATGTGGGACTACGGGCTCATCCCCGCGCAGTGGGAGCGCGTCGAGGGCGACCCGATGGCCGTCGACGCCACGGACGTCGACGGCGAGCGGCGCATGCGGCTCATCAGCGACCTGCGGCTCGGCATCGAGGGTGGCTGCGCCCGCGCGCGCCACCGGCTCGAGACGGGCGAGACCCGGTACTGCGCGCTGTCGTGGTCCCGCCTCCTCGACGGTCCGCGCAGCGTGCTCGAGGCCGACATTGCGCTGCAGACGACGTCCGAGTTCTGGCGGGGCTGGCTCGCCGACGGCAAGTTCCCCGACCACCGCTGGCGCGGGCACCTGCAGCGCAGCGCGCTCGTCCTCAAGGGCCTCACCTACGCCCCCACCGGCGCGATGGTCGCGGCACCGACGACGTCGCTGCCCGAGACCCCGGGTGGCGAGCGCAACTGGGACTACCGCTACACGTGGATGCGCGACGCGACGTTCACGCTCAGCGCGCTCAACTCGCTCGGGCTGAGCTGGGAGGCCGACGACTTCATCCAGTTCGTCGCCGACGCCGATCGCAACGAGGACGGCTCCCTGCAGATCATGTACGGCATCGGGGGCGAGCGGAACCTCGACGAGAGCACGCTCGACCACCTCTCGGGCTACGAGGGCGCGCGGCCCGTGCGCATCGGCAACGGCGCGCACGACCAGCGTCAGAACGACGTCTACGGAGCGGTCCTCGATTCCCTGTACCTCCACACGAAGGAGTACGGGCACAACTCGCCCCGCCTGTGGCCGGTCATCGAGGACCAGGTCGGGCGGGCGATGGAGACGTGGCGGATGCCCGACCAGGGGATCTGGGAGGCGCGCGGCGAGCCGAAGCACTACACGTCGAGCAAGCTCATGTGCTGGGTCGCGCTGGACCGCGGAGCGCGCCTCGCCGCCCGGCGCGGGAAGGACAAGCTCGCCGACGAGTGGCGCGAGGTCGCCAACGAGATCCACGCCGAGATCTGCGAGAAGGGCGTCGACGCCCGCGGCGTGTTCACCCAGCACTACGACACCGACGCGCTCGACGCGTCGAACCTGCTCATCCCGCTCGTGCGCTTCCTCCCCCACGACGATCCGCGCGTGCGCAACACGGTCATCGCGATCGCCGACGAGCTGAGCGAGAACGGGCTCGTGCTGCGCTACCGCACCGAGGAGACCGACGACGGGCTGTCCGGCGAGGAGGGCACGTTCCTCATCTGCTCGTTCTGGCTCGTGAGCGCGCTGCTCGAGATCGGGGAACGCACCCGCGGTCGCCAGCTCTGCGAGCGCCTCCTGTCGCTGTCGAGCCCGCTCGACCTCTACGCCGAGGAGCTCGAGGCCGCGACGGGACGCCACCTCGGGAACTTCCCGCAGGCGTTCACGCACCTCGCGCTCATCAACGCGGTGATGCACGTCATCCGCGACGAGGAGCACGCGCCGGTCGCGGAGTAGCCGCGACGTCGCCCGGCCGCGCGCGAATCCTCAGTCGCGCGGGTCCACGAGCAGCAGTTCGACGTTGCGGTCCTGCGGCTCGCCGGTCCCGCCCATGCCCGCGTCCTTGCCGCCGACCTGGGGATCGTTGTAGGAGAGCTCCCGACCGATCGCCGCGAGCTCCGCACGCGAGAGGGTCGTCGCGAGGGTCCCGGGCGCCGGTGTCGCGGGCGAGCCGCCGTGGTCCAGGACGGTCCCGAAGATCGAGAGCGTCCCGTCGCGGTTGTCCATGACCTCGAGCAGCCGCGACTGGATCGGCCAGTCGACGTGGCTTGCGGTCTCGATGCCCCAGAACCCCCCGGTGCCGTCGGCCCGGTGGAAGGGGCTCACGCGGTGCTCGTGCGTGTGCCCGGCGACGTAGGCGATCACGCTGCGATGGCCCAGCAGGAGCGCCCGGAGATCGTCCCCCAGGCGGACCGGCCGTGAGTCGCGCGGATCGCCGTCGCAGCCCGGCCCGAGCGTGCGGGCCGCGTCGCAGGGCGGCGCGGCTTCGTCCGCATCCGCCTGGGTGAGCGAACGGATCGGGTGGTGGCCGAACACGATGACGAGCTCGCCCGCGTCGTCGGCCCGCGCGAGCGTGCGGCGCAGCCACGCGAACTGCGGTGCGTCCAGATTGCCCTCCGACCCGATCAGCTCACCTTCGGCGACCGTGTTGATCGCGACGAGGCGCATCCCGGGACGCGGCGAGATCGAGTAGTAGCTCGCCTGCCCAGCCGACGCCGCGACCTCGGCGGGGTCGACCGCGCCGAACCCGTGCGCGTCCGCCTGCTCGCCCGTCGCGTGCAGGGCCATGTACTCGCGGCGGTCGACGAAGCCCCGGTCCGGGTCGGGAGGCACGAGGAGCGTCCGCGCGGGGCTCGTGAGGAGCGCGCCCGCGCCGAGCCCGCCGCCCGTGCTCAACGGCTTCAGACAACCCCTCGCAAGCGCGTCGAATCCGGCGTTGGCCCACGCGTTGCCCTGGACGAGGCCGTCGTGGTTGCCGAACGCGACGTAGCTGGGGACGTCGAGCCCTGGCGTGTCGAACGACTCCTGGGCGCGGTCCATCAGGCCCGGCCAACGTGGGAAGGCGGCGAAGGCGCCCGACGGTCTGTCGGGGTCGTAGAACCGCCCGCTCTCGATGACGTCGTGGTCGTCCTGCACGCCCGTGTACCACGCTGCCTCGCCCGTGGGGCCACAGCCGGGCGTGTCGACCCCGCTGTTCGGGGTGAGCCGGCCACCCTCCAGGAGCCGGACCGTCCATGCGACCTCGTTGGCCTGCTGGTTGTCCGCGTTGTCGCCGGTCGTGATGACCGCCGACATGCGGGCGAACCGCCGCGTGCGGTGCCGGATCGGCGAGACCACGAACCGGTTCAACTGGCGCACGCCCTCATCGACGAGATGCGGGACGAGGGACTCCTGAGGTCGCCACGCACTGGTGAACGGCGTGTTCGCGAAGTCGAGCGCCTCGACGCGGGCCGGGCTCTCCTCGTCGGCGAGCTGGAAGTCGGACATCTGTCCGAAGTAGAGCCGCGACACCCGGCGCTCGTGTCGCCCGCGGGCGGGTGCGGCGAGATCGTCCCGGACCACCCGTCGCCAGCCGGGCCCCGTCGTCAGGCGGGAGTAGGCGGACCCGGGGTCCGACCCCACGCCCGGCGCGGGGTCCAACTCCGCTTCCGGCGCGACCAC
>JBFIDS010000137.1:0-8020 GCA_041603715.1 Paraconexibacter sp.
ACGCGCTCGAGCCGCACATCGACGCGCAGACGATGGAGATCCACCACGACAAGCACCATCAGGCGTACGTCGACAAGCTCAACGCCGCTGTCGACGGCACGGAGTGGGCCGACAAGTCGATCGAGGAGATCATCGCGAACCTCGACGCGCTCCCGGACGACAAGAAGGGCCCCGTCCGCAACAACGGCGGCGGCCACCTCAACCACTCGCTGTTCTGGGAGTCGATGAGCGGATCCGGCGGCGGTGCGCCCGACGGCGACCTCGGCGCGGCGATCGACGAGGCGTTCGGCTCCTTCGACGACTTCAAGGAGAAGTTCGAGGCCGCCGGCGTCGGCCAGTTCGGGTCCGGCTGGGCGTGGCTCGTCCTCGACGGCGGCTCGCTGGCGATCACGAGCACGCCGAACCAGGACAGCCCGCTCACGCAGGGCAAGACGCCTCTGCTGGGCAACGACGTGTGGGAGCACGCCTACTACCTCAAGTACCAGAACAAGCGCCCCGATTACCTCAAGGCGTTCTGGAACGTCGTCGACTGGAGCAAGGTCGCCGAGCGCTATTCCGCCGCGAAGGGCTGAGCCTGGCGCAGGTCGGGACGGCGTCCGTCCGGCGGTGGACACCGCGGTCGGACGGACGCCCTCCCCTGCGTACCCGGGACGGCGTCCTCCCGCGCGGACCCGGAACGGCGTCGTCCCCCGCGGACCCGGCACGACGTCCGTTCGACGGTGAATGCAGCGGTCGGACGGACGCCGTCCACCACGCAGGGATCGCTGCCGGCGTCGGACGCACCGCGAGGCCGATCCTCCCTCGTCGCCACCCCGCGGGCGCACTGTCCGCCGCCGCAGACCGAGCTGAGCGCCGCCGGTCCCGCCCCGCCACACCGGTCGGAGCGCCGCCGCTCCCACCGGCGGCAGGCCGGTCGGAGCGCCGCCTCCCCGCCGTCGGCGGCCCGCCGCGACCGGGGGGCGGCGGCGCGGCAGCGGAACTCCGTCGCTACCCTCGTGTTCCGACGCGCGGGGGGTGCCGGCAGGATGTCAGGGGCTCCCCGAACACGAACCGTCCCCGAGTCCCGGAGCCCGATGTCCCACCTCTCACGTCCCCTGGTCCGTCGCCTGATCGCGATGGCCCTCCTCATCGCCGGGATCGCGGTCCCCGCCACGGCGCAGGCGAACCCGAACCAGATCTCGATCATGCAGGACGACGATCTGCTCGTCTATCGCGACGACGCGACCCGCGATGCGGCGATGCGCAAGATGAAGGGCCTCGGCGTCGACGCGGTCCGCGTCACGCTCCTGTGGGACCGCGTCGCCGAGGACGCGCGCAAGACGAAGGCGCTCCGCAAGCGGTTCGACAAGCTCGGCGCCGATGACCCGCGCGCGTACCCGCGGCTGAACTGGGACCGCTACGACCGTCTCGTGCGGGCGGGCCGGACGCTCGGGATCAACATCCTCTTCAACATCACCGGCCCCGGACCGAAGTGGGCGCACGGCAAGGCCCCGAAGGGGACGCCGTCCGCCGTCGCGAAGGCGTGGCGCCCGAAGGAGCGCGAGTTCTACAAGTTCGTCCGCGCCGTCGGCAAGCGCTACAGCGGCAAGTACCGTGACGAGAACGACGGGCGCCAGCGGCTCCCCCGCGTCGGCTTCTGGTCGCTGTGGAACGAGCCCAACCAGGCCGGGTGGCTCGCACCGCAGTTCTCCGGCAACAAGCCGGTCGCGCCGGACATCTACCGCAAGCTCTGGTTCTTCGGCTACCGCGCGCTCGTGCGAGAAGGGCACACCCGGTCGCTCATCATGGCCGGCGAGACCGCCCCGATCGGCCGCAACGGCTCGACGTCTCGGACGCCGATCAAGCCCAAGCAGTTCATCCGCCAGTTCTTCTGCCTCGACAACCCCAGCGGCCCGGGCTGCTCGGACTTCGAGAAGTACGGCACCGTGAAGGCGAACGCGTGGGCCCACCATCCCTACACGAAGAAGAACGCGCCGAACCAGCCGGAGTCCGACCCCGAGGCGCTCACGCTCGCGAACATCGACCAGCTCGGCGTGATCCTCGACCAGGCCGCCGCGGCCGGGCGCGTCGCGCCGAACATGCCGATCATGAACACCGAGTTCGGCTACGAGACGAACCCGCCCGATCCGTTCCAGGGGATCTCGCTGAAGGACCAGGCGCAGAACATGGTGACCGCCGAGTTCATGCAGTTCCTCAACCCGCGGATCATCGGCACGTCGCAGTTCCTCCTCGCCGACGTCTCGCCGGTGCGCAAGCACAAGAAGAACTCGAAGGCGTACTGGTTCACCTACCAGTCCGGGCTCTTCAACCGGTCCGGGACGGCGAAGCCGGCGGCGAGCGCGTACTCGTTCCCGTTCGCGGCCTTCCCGACGGCGGTCGACCCGGCGACCGGCGCGCGCAACGTCACCACCTGGGGCCACATGCGGTTCCGTCCCAACGGTGCGCCCGACTTCGTCAACATCGAGTGGAAGCCGTTCGGCGGCCCGCAGTGGCTGCCGGTCGCGACGTCGGTGCCGGTTCAGAACTTCCGCAACTACTTCCAGGCGCAGGTGAGCGTCCCGGGACCGGGCACGATGCGCGCGACCTGGAGCGGATCGAAGGCGCCGTTCACCGCCGTGAGCCACGAGGCCATCGTCGGCTGAGCGACGCCCACACGCCGACGAGCAGTCGACGAGGCGGCGGCCACTCGGCCGTCGCCTCGGTCGTTCAGGGACGAAGCACCGCATTTCCGCGCCGCCTGGAAGGATCCGGCCCGATGACGCTGATCCTCCGCCTCTCCGCGTGCGCCGCGGTGCTTCTCGCTGTCCTCCTCGCTGCCCCCGGGCCCGCGGCGGCCTCGAAGACCCAGGTCTCGGTCTTCCAGGACGACCGACTGCTCGTCCTCTCGGGCGACGCCACCCGGGAGCGCACCCTCGACGACCTCGAGACGCTCGGGGTCGACGTCGTGCACTCGATCGTGTTCTGGCACCACATGGCGCCGCGGCCGACCTCGCGCAGGCGGCCGCGCGGCTTCGACGGCGCGGACCCGAGCAGCTACGCGCCGTCCGCCTGGGACAAGTACGACAAGCTCGTCGCCGGGGCGGCGGAGCGCGGTATCGACGTCATCCTCAGCCCGTCGGGCCCGATCCCCTCCTGGGCGTCCGGCTGCCCGAAGGAGCGCACGGTCGCCCGGCGCCGGACGTGCCGCCCGAACGAGACCCAGTTCAAGCGCTTCGTGGAGGCGATCGGCACCCGGTATTCGGGGCGCTACGAGGACGAGAACGCCGACGGCGATCGGCTGCCCCGCGTCCGCCGCTGGTCGGTCTGGAACGAGCCGAACCAGGGCGGGTGGCTCACGCCGCAGTACGCGCGGGTCCGCGGCCGCCTCACCCCGGTCGCGCCGCGGCTCTACCGCGGCCTCGTCCGGGCCGCGATCAAGGGCCTGCGGGCGAGCGGCCACGCCTCCGACGACCTCCTCCTCGGAGAGACGGCACCGCTGGGCCGTCGCACCGGACCGCTCGCCACCCGCCCGACGCCGCCGACGGAGTTCCTCCGCGACGTCCTCTGCCTCGACGAGAAGGGCCGTTCGCTCAAGGGGACGCGGGCGAAGCAGCTCTCGTGCAAGGGCTTCCGCCGCCTCGCGGTGACCGGGTTCAGCCACCACCCGTACACGCGCGGCGGGTCGGCCCGGCCGACGACACGGGGCGGATCGACGGACATCACGATCTCCTCGGCGAACCGACTGAAGTCGATCGTGGCGGCCGCCGGGCGCCGCGGGCGCACACGTCGCAACCTGCCGATCTGGTACACGGAGTACGGATTCCAGACCAACCCGCCCGACGACCTCTTCGGCGTGTCGCTCGACGACCAGGCCGCCTACATCAACCAGAGCGACTTCATCGCCTACCGGGACCCCGCGGTGCGGTCGGTCGCCCAGTACGAACTGCGCGACGAGGCCCCGCTCGCGTCCTTCCAGACCGGCCTGCAGTTCGTCGACGGACGTCACAAGCCCGCCTTCGCGGCCTACCGCCTGCCGATCTGGGTCACGCGGGCGACGGGCCGCCGCCTGCGGATCTGGGGCCAGGTCCGCCCCGCCCCGGACGGTGCGCTCGAGGAGGTCGTCATCGAGAACGCGCCGTCCCGCGGCCGGGAGTTCACCGCGGTCGCGACCGCCGAGACGACGAACCTCAAGGGCTACATCGACGTCCGCGTGCCGGCGCGTTCCGGCACCTGGCGGCTGCGCTGGACACCGAAGGACGGGGGCCCGACGATCACCTCCCGGATCGCGAAGGTCGGGCGCTGATCTCGTGACGGGCCGGGCCGCAGCGCTCGTCGCACTGCTGGCCGGCCTCGCGCTCACGGCGCCCGCGGCGCCCGCTGCTCCCGGCGTGCAGACCGGCATCGCCGACGACGCCGTGTTCCTGCACCGGCCCGCGAAAGCGCCGAGGATCGTCGCGCGGTGGCGTTCGCTCGGTGTCGACGCGGTGCGCGTCCACGCCCGGTGGATCGTCATCGGCCCGCACCCCCATTCGCGCCGCCGGCCCCGGGGGTTCGACGCCTCCGACCACACGAGCCCGCTCTACAACTGGCGGACGCTCGACCTCGCCGTGCGGCTCCTGCTCGAGAACGGCATCGAGCCGATCGTCTCGATCACCGGCTCGGGGCCGCTGTGGACGAGCGAGGAGCCGGCCCGCGGCAATCATCGCTTCAAGCCCGATCCGGTCGCCTTCCGCGCCTTCGCCACCGCGGTCGCCCGCCGCTACGAGGGCCGCGTGCGCCGCTACATCGTCTGGAACGAGCCCAACCAGGCCGCCTGGCTGCAGCCGCAGTTCACCTGCGACGGCGACGGCTGCACGCCCTTCGCTCCGCACCACTACCGCCGTCTCTACCGGGCCGCCGACCGCGCGGTGAAGACCGTCGACCCGGGGGCTCATGTCTACATCGGCGCGCTCGCCCCCCGCGGGCGCACGCCGTCGCGGCGCAACGCCCCCGTGCGCCCCCTCACGTTCCTGCGCGCGATGAGCTGCCTCTCGGAGTCCTCCCGCCGTCTGCGCGGGCACGGCTGCCCGCGGGCCGCCCCGCTGCGCACGGACGGCCTCGCCTACCACCCGCACGGTGTCGAGCTCGGGCCGGGCGATCGCAGCCCGCACCACGACGACGCGGCGCTCGGGGACCTCGGGCGCCTGAAGGCCGTCGTGGACCGCAGCGTCTCGCACGGCATCCTGAGGCATCGCGGCGCCGGTCCGATCCCGTTGCACCTCACCGAGTACGCCTACCAGACGAACCCGCCCGACCGGGCCGTCGGCGTCTCCCCCGCGCGGCAGGCGGCGTACCTCGCCCAGGCCGCCCACATCACGTGGCGCGACCCGCGCGTGAAGACCGTCCTGCACTACGCGTGGAGGGACGAGCGGGTGTCACGGAAGGCCGCGCGCGGGCCGCGGCGCTACGCCTCCTGGCAGTCCGGGCTGCTCTTCCGTGACAACCGTCCGAAGCCCGCGCTCGCGGTCTTCCCGCACCCCCTCTGGGCGGCCCCGCGACGTGATGGCCGGATCCGGCTCTGGGGTCACGTGCGGGCCGCAGGCGGCCGCCGCGACGTGAGCGTCCAGCGCCGTCTTCGCGGCCGATCGGGGTGGAAGCGCGTCGCGCGCGTGCGGACGGACCGCCACGGCGTGTGGAGCACGACCGTCGGGGCTCCGACCGCGCGGCCCGCCGACTACCGCTTCACCTACGTGCTCGGGCACGGTGAGGCCGGAGCACCCGACCGCGCCGTGCGGCGCACGAGCGCGCGCGTCGCGGCGGTGGCCCGTCGCGCTCCCGACAGTCCTGGGAGCTGAGCCGTCAGCTGCGGCTGAAGCGGCGGCCCGCGGTCGGGGAGGACTCCTCGTCGACCGCCGGGGCCGCGGCCTCGGCCTCCTTGCGGGCCTGCTCGGCCTCGAGCGCCGCGAGCCGCTCGGGGGTCATCGCCTCGGCGTCCTCGTTCTCGGCGAGCCAGGCCGCGGCCTCGGCGGCCTTCGCCTCGTCGACGACGACGCGCTTGCCGGCCTCGTAGTAGCGGTCGATCTCCGCGAACAGCTCCTCGACGAGCCGGTCGGTCGGCACCTTCTTCAGCGGCTCCCCCTTCGAGAAGATCATCGCGGCATCCTTCGCCCCGGTGATGCCGAAGTCGGCGTGCCGCGCCTCTCCGATCCCGTTGACGGCGCAGCCGAGGATCGACACCTCGATCGGATCCTCGTAGGCCTCGAGGCGACGCTCGACCTCGGCGACGACCGAGTCCATGTCGAACTGGAGGCGACCGCACGTCGGGCACGCGATGAGGACCGGGCCGCGCTCGCGCAGCTTGAGAGCCTTGAGGATCTCCCAGGCGACCTTCACCTCCTCCTCGGCGTGGAAGGTCGAGAGCGAGATGCGGATCGTGTCGCCGATGCCGTCGGCGAGCAGGGTGCCGAGCCCGACGGCGGACTTCAGGGAGCCCGCCCACTTCGTCCCGGCCTCGGTCACGCCGAGGTGCAACGGGTAGTCGATCTTGTCGGCGAGCCGCCGGTTCGACGCGATCGTGTTCGGGACGCTCGTCGACTTCATCGACACCTTGAAGTCGTCGAACCGCAGCGACTCCATCAGCGAGACCATCTCGAGCGCGGCCGAGACGAGCGCCTCGACCGGGTCGGTGAACTCGAGCTCGCGCAGGTGCTTGGGCAGCGAACCCGAGTTGACGCCGACGCGGAGCGGGACCGAGGCGCGCCGGGCAGCCTCGACGACCTCGCCGACCTTGTCGGGCCCGCCGATGTTCCCCGGGTTGATGCGGATGCAGTGGGCGCCGGCGTCGATCGCCTTGAGCGCGAGCGTGTGGTTGAAGTGGATGTCGGCGATGATCGGGATCGGCGACTCGCGGACGATGGTCCGCAGCGCCTCGGCGTCCTCGACGCGCGGGACCGCGACCCGCACGATGTCGGCGCCCGCGTCCGCGACCCGACGGATCTGCGCCATCGTCTCGGGGAGGTTCGCGGTCTCCGTCTTCGTCATCGTCTGGACCGCCACGGGGGCGCCGCCCCCGATGGGCACCGCGCCGACGTGGATCTGCCGCTTCGAGGCCATGTCCCCAGTGTACGAGCCGCGCCCGCCGCCCGGCCCACCCGCGTGAATGCGGATTCACAGGCCTCTCCGACCTCCGCGTCCACATCGACCCACGCCGCGCTCGCCGCCCCACCGCGTGAATGTGGATTCACAGGCCTCTCGGACCACCGGATCCACATCCGGCGCGCCGGTAGGGTCCCCGCCGATGAGCCACGAGCCCACCGTCGCCCCCGTCAACGTCGCCGACTACGAGGCGCTCGCCGCCGATCGCCTCGACGCGGGGCCGCTCGCCTACGACGCCGGCGCCGCCGGGGACGAGAGGACGCTTCGCGACAACGTCGCCGCGTACGCACGCCACCAGCTCCTCCCCCGCGTGCTCGTCGACGTCAGCGGGGTCAGCACCGCCACCACGGTGCTCGGCGTCCCGGTGAGGAGCCCGGTCCTCGTCGCCCCCGTTGCGCTGCAGAAGATGGCGCACCCGGACGGCGAGGCGGCGATGGCGCGGGGCGCGGCCCGCGCCGGCCCCGGGATGACGCTGTCGACGATCGCGACGATGCGCCCCGCCGACGTCGCCGCCGCCGCGCCGGGCGCACCGCGCTGGTTCCAGGTCTACGTTCTCGCGGACCGGGGGATCACCCGCGCCCTCGTCGACGAGGCGGTCGACAGCGGCTACGAGGCGCTCGTCCTCACCGTCGACGCACCGCGGGCCGGACGCCGCGAGCGAGACGTGCGGGCGGGCTTCGCCGTCCCGCCCGGGATCGACATGCCGGCCGTGAGCGCCGCCCTCGGCAGCACCTCCGGGATCGACGCGACGGGGTTCTTCTCGCTCATGGACCTCACCCTCACCTGGCGCGACCTCGAGGTCCTCGTCGAGGAGAGCCCGATCCCGGTGCTCGTCAAGGGCATCCACCACCCGCACGACGCCCGCCTCGCGATCGAGCACGGCGCCGCCGGGATCATCGTGAGCAAC
>JBFIDS010000138.1:0-8010 GCA_041603715.1 Paraconexibacter sp.
GACCCGGGCGGCGGGCGGGCGCGGGTTCTGGCTGCGCCAGCCGACGCAGGACCTCACCGCGTGGCTCGGCGCTCTCGCCAACCCGCGGGACGGCCACGCGATCCTCGCGGCGCTCGCCTCGCCGCTCGCCGGACTCGGCCCGGACGGGCTGGCGATCGTCTCGGCCGTCGCCCGCCGCGGGACCCGGGGCGACGTGTGGGCGCTCCTCGACGCGACGTTCCCGCGTCCGGGTGACGATGCCTCCGAGGACGGGCGTGCCGCCGCGGCCGACGAGCTGCGCGCCCGGGCCGACGCGGCGACGCTCGCGCTGCTCGGGGAGTTCACCGAGCGCTTCCGCGGGGAGCGGGAGCGCCTGCCGTGGCTCGCGCTCGACGAGCTCGTCGAGCGCGTGGTCGCGGAGACGGGGTACGACGAGCACTGCCTCTCGCTCCCCGGCGGTCCGCGTCGGCTCGCGAACGTGCACAAGCTCATGCGACTCGCGTCCGAGCACGAGGCGCTCGTGGGGCGCGACCTGCGCTCGTTCATCGACCACGCCCGCGCGGAGGCCGAGGCGAGCGCGCGGGAGCCGGAGGCCCCGGTCGAGCTGCCCGGCGTGCCGGCCGTCCGTCTCATGACCGTGCACGCGGCGAAGGGCCTGCAGTTCCCCGTCGTCGTCGCCTGCGACCTCGAGCGCGTCGCCCAGCGCGCGGGCCCGCCCGTGCTCGTCGACGGGCAGCGGGTCGGTCTCCGGGTCCCGAGGCACGGCGACGACAGCGTGAAGGCGTTCGCCTTCGGGGAGCTCGACGCGGAGCGCGCGGACGGCGTGGAGGCGGAGGAGCGGCGCATCCTCCACGTCGCGCTCACGCGTGCCGAGGAGCGGCTCGTGATGACCGCGGTCGCCCGTCGCCGGTCGAACGGGGAGCTCGAGGGAGGGCGACCGTCGGCGTGGATCGTGGAGGGCGCGCTCGGGTCGCTCGTCCCACCGGCCGATCTTCTCGAGAGCGGATCGCGACGGGTCGGTTCCGATCCCGACTCCGAGATCCGCCTCGACGTCCGCTGGCTCGACGGCCGGGACCTGCGCGACGTGCTGCCCCTGCCGCGCCAGGGGCCGGTCGGGGCCGGGACGCCCGGGCCATCCGGCGGCGGGGCCGCGGATCCGCTCGCGGCGCTCGGCCCCGTCCTCGCGACGGTCACGGAAGGCGAGCCGGCGTCGGAGACGCCCGTCGTCGCGCATCTCTCCTACTCCTCGCTCGTGCGCTACGAGCGTTGCGGGCTGCGCTTCCAGCTCGAGCGCATCGCGGGGCTGGGGGAGCGCGACCGGCCGGTCGCTGGCCGGTCGGGAGACCGCCTGGACGCGCGGGCACGCGGCTCGATCGTCCACCGGGTGCTCGAGCTCACCGACTTCGGGACCGGGACCGACCGCGCGGCGGAGGTGATCGCGGCGGCCGACGAGCACGACGTCGTCCTCACCGAGGACGAGGTGGCGGATCTCGTCGCGCTCATCGGCGGTGCTCTCGCCACGCCGCTCATGGCGCGCGTCCGTTCGGCACGGCGGACCCGGCGTGAGGCGACGTTCACGATCCCGCTCACCACGACCGCCGAGGCCGTGCCGCTCCTGCTCGGGGTCGTCGACCTCGTGGCCGAGGAGGCGGGGGGCACGACGCTCGTCGTCGACTACAAGACCGACCGCCTTCCCGCCGAGTCCGATCTCGAGGCCGCCGTCGCCGAGGGCTACGGCGTGCAGCGGACCATCTACGCGCTCGCCGCCCTGTCGGCGGGTGCGGCCCGCGTGGACGTCGCGCACCTCTACCTCGACCGACCGGGCGAGCCGGTCGTGGCGACGTTCGAGGCCGCCGACGCCCCCGCCCTGCGCGCTGACCTCCGCGGGCGGGCCGCCGGCATCCTCGCGAGGGACTTCCGCCCGACCTCCGCTCCCGATGCGCGGGTGTGCGCCGGGTGCCCGGGTCGTGGCGGCCTGTGTCCGGTCCCGTTCGAGCTGACGACCCGATCGCCGGACGCCGATCGCGTGGAGGGCGAGCCGCCGTCGCGCCCGGCGGCTCCGCGCCCGCGCCGTCCGCGTCGCCCGCCCGGTCAGACGTCCCTGTTCTGAGCGCCGGCGCCGCCTCCGCGCGCGACCCGTGCCCGGGCGACGTCCGACGGATGGATCCCGTTCGACGTGACCGGGCGGCGCCTACGCGCGCGGGTCCGGGTCCTCGTCGGTCGCTCCCGGGGGCGGGTCGGGCGGCGGTGGCCCTCCCGCGGGGTGGGCGGCGGAGGGCGGGGGGAACACCGCCGGGGGCCCGCCGCGCCCCCCCTGGCGTGCGCGCTCGATCGTCACGTCGAGCTCGGCACCGAGCAGGAACGCGTTCGCGGAGATGTAGATCCACAGCAGGAGGACGATCGCCGCGCCGAACGCGCCGTAGGCGGCGCCGTAGGTCGCGAAGTTCTGGAGGTAGACGGCGAAGCCCGCGGAGGCGGCGATCCAGATCGCGACGCCGGCCGCGGTACCGGGGGTGACCCATCGCCAGCGCCGCTGCGGCGTCGCCGGAGCGTAGGCGTAGATGATCGAGAACGCGAGCATCGCCGCGGCGAGGGCGGCGGGCCAGCGCGCGATCGCCCAGACCGTCTGCCCCGTCCCGCCGAACCCGATCTCCTCGAGCACCGAATCGGAGACGGAGCCCCCGATGACGATCGTGATGACCGTGATCGCGAACAGGCCGATCACGACGAGCGCGAGCCCGATGTCCTGGATCTTGCGCCGGACGAAGCCGCGGTCCTCGACGACGGCGAAGACGACGTTGAGCGCGCGGCCGGACGCGGCGAACGCGCCCGAGGCGCCGTTGAGGGCGACGAGGAGGGAGAGCGCGAGCGCCGCCCCCGCCGCACCCCCGGAGGTCTCGACGAGGTTGGCGAGGGTCGACCGCACGACCTCGGCCGTCGCGGCATCCGCGCCGTTGTCGGCGACGAACTCGGCGGCATCGGTGGCGAGCCGGGCCTCGCCGACGAGCGAGAGCAGCGCGATCCCGGCGAGCAGCGACGGGAAGAGCGACAGCATCGCGAAGTAGGTGAGCGCGGCCGCGTGGTCGGTCATGCCGTGGGACTGGTACGTCTTGAGCGCGACGACGACCAGGCGACGGGCTCGCGTGACGGCGCCCGCCGAGGGCTCGGCGGGCGCGGGAGGTGAGGCGTCGGTCGCGGCGGGGTCGCTCATGTCGGGCGACCGTACCCGCCGCCCGGGCGCTCGCGCGCACGGGGGCGGTCCGGTCCCGGGGCGCTCGGCTACGCGCGACCCTCGGCCTCGTACTCGGCGAGGAAGCCCTCGAACAGGCGACGGTGGCCCTCCTCGTCGCGGAGGATGGCGATGACCATGTCCTCGGTGACGGGATCGACCTCGCCGGCGAACTCGATCACCTTGTTGTAGTGCTCGATCGCTCCGGTCTCGGCCTGGATGACGCCCCGGATGACGTGGACGATGTCCGTGTGGCGCTCCGGCGGCTGGAGGAAGGACTGCTCGGCCGTGAAGTCCTGGGACCCGGGGACCGTGCCGTAGAGCTCCTTGATGCGCGCGGCGAACTGCTGCGCATGCCCGAGCTCCTCCTGGATGTCCTCCTTGAGGCTCTCGATGATCTCCTGGGCGCGGACACCGTCGGGGTTCGTCGAGTTCGCGATGTAGCTCATCACGGTCTCGATCTCCATCCAGTACGCCTTCTGGAGCATCTCGACGAGCTGCTCGCGCTCGTCCTTCTTCTCCTCGGACAGGATGCTGTGGCCAGCGGTGCTCGTGAGTGCCATGTCGGTCCCTCCTGGTGTCGTTCGGGGTGCGCCGAGTACGTACCCGGGGGGTGTGGCCCCTGAACCATCGCCCGGGCCGGCCCGCCGCGCGGAGGACGCGCGGAGCACCGCAACGGACCGTGCACGCTGGTGTGCGGCGCGGTGCGTCGGGTATGACTTCCGATCTGTATGCCCCGCGCGATGTGGAGTGGTGCGATCAGCTTCGGGCTGGTGTCCGTACCGGTGAAGATGTACCCGGCCGTCCGGTCCAAGACGGTGCGCTTCAACCAGCTCGACAGCGCCGACGGCTCGCGCATCCAGCAGAAGCGCGTCAACGCCGGCACGGGGGAGGAGGTCCCCTACGAGCGCCTCGTGAAGGGGTTCGAGATCTCGCCGGACCGCTACGTCGTCATCGAGCCGTCCGAGATCGAGGCGCTGGCGCCGAAGAAGACGCGCACGATCGAGATCGAGGACTTCGTCGAGCTCGACGAGATCGACCCGGTGCTCTACGACGCGGCCTACTACCTCGTGCCCGGGCCCGGAGGGGCCAAGCCGTACCGCCTCCTGCTCGAGGCGATGAAGGAGACCGGCCGCGTCGCGATCGCGCGCGTCGTGATCCGGACCAAGGAGGCGCTCGTCGCGCTGCGGCCGATGGGCGGTGGCGAGGTGCTCGGCTGCTCGACGATGGTCTTCCACGACGAGGTCGTCGACCCGTCGACGCTCGACGAGATCCCCGCGGCCGAGGACGTCAAGACGACGAAGCGTGAGCTCGACATCGCCAAGCAGCTCGTCGAGTCGCTCTCCGCGGAGTGGGAGCCCGACCGCTACGCGGACACCTACCGCGACCAGGTGCTCGACCTCATCGAGCGCAAGGCCGCCGGCGAGGAGATCACGGTCGCCGAGACGCCCGAGGCTCCCGAGGAGGAGGTCCCCGACCTCATGGCGGCGCTGAAGGCGTCGCTCGATGCGGTGCGCAAGCCGGAGGGTTCGGCGGACGGCGGCGGCAAGAAGAAGAGCCCGGCCAAGAGGGCCCCGGCGAAGAAGGCGACGGCGAAGTCCGGCGGGAAGGCGAAGACCGCCTCGAAGTGACGCGCGGGCCGGGCTCGAGCCCGGTCGCGACGGCCGACCCTCCGCGCGGGCCCTTCCCACGGGGCTCGAATCGCTCCCTGCTCGATACACTTCGCGGTTCCGCCTCCGGGCAACCCCGCCCTCTCGGGAGCCTTGAATATGACGATTCGACTCACGCCCCCAGCGGCCGAAGGCCTGTACCACCCGCGACACGAGCACGATGCGTGCGGTGTCGCGATGGTCGCCCGGCTCGACGACATCGCGACCCACGAGGTCGTCGATCGCGCGCTCACCGCGCTCGAGAACCTCGAGCACCGCGGGGCCGCGGGCGCGGACGCGAAGACGGGGGACGGCGCCGGCATCCTCACGCAGATGCCCGACGCGTTCTTCCGCGGCGTCGTGCCGTTCGAGCTCCCCGAACCCGGCCAGTACGGGGTCGCGGTCTGCTTTCTGCCCCGTGACCCGCAGCTGCGCCAGAAGGTCGAGGCGCTGCTCGAGCTGAACGTCCGCGTCGAGGGCCAGCACGTGCTCGGGTGGCGCGACGTGCCGATCGACGAGGACCACGTCGGCGTCACCGCCAACGCGTCGCGTCCGGAGATCCGCCAGCTCTTCGTCGCTGCCGGGCCCGGCTTCACCGCCGATCAGATGGCCTTCGAGCGCAAGCTGTACGTCATCCGGCGGATCGTCGAGCTCGCCGCCGGGCCCGACTTCTACGCGCCCTCGTTCTCGTCGCGCACCTGCGTCTACAAGGGGATGCTCATCTCCGACCAGGTCCGGACGTTCTTCCCCGACCTTCAGGACGAGCGCTTCCGCAGCGCGCTCGCGCTCGTCCACTCGCGGTTCTCGACGAACACGTTCCCGAGCTGGGACCGCTCGCACCCCTACCGCGTGATCGCCCACAACGGCGAGATCAACACGCTCATGGGCAACATCAACTGGATGCGCGCCCGCGAGTCGGAGATGGCGAGCGAGCTGTTCGGGGGCGACCTCCAGAAGGTCCTCCCGGTCGTGCGCCCGGACGGATCGGACTCGGCGACGTTCGACAACGTGCTCGAGCTGCTCATGCTCGCCGGCCGCTCCCTGCCGCACTCCGTGATGATGATGATCCCGGAGGCCTACGCGGACCGCGAGGACCTGCCCGAGCACCTCAAGGGCTTCTACGCGTTCCACTCGTGCTTCATGGAGCCCTGGGACGGCCCTGCGGCGGTCTGCTTCACCGATGGACGCGTCGTCGGCGCGACGCTCGACCGCAACGGCCTGCGTCCCGGTCGTTGGGTGGAGACGACGGACGGCCACGTCATCCTCGGCTCCGAGGCCGGCATGCTGCCGGTCAAGCCGGGCGACGTGAAGCGTCTCGGTCGCCTGCAGCCGGGCAAGATCTTCCTCGTGGACCTCGACGAGGGCCGCATCGTGGAGGACGGCGAGGTGAAGAAGGAGGTCGCCACGCAGCGTCCCTACGCCGACTGGTTCTCCGAGAACGTCGTCCACTTCGACGACCTCCCGGCGAAGTCGCCGCAGAGCGATCACAGCGAGCCCCTCCGGGCGCGGCAGCTCGCCTTCGGCTTCAGCCAGGAGGATCTGCGGGTCCTGCTCACGCCGATGGCGGCGCGCGGCGAGGAGCCGATCGGCTCGATGGGCAACGACAACGCGCTCGCCGTGCTCTCGGACAAGCGGCCCCCGCTCTACTCGTACTTCAAGCAGCTCTTCGCGCAGGTCACCAACCCGCCGATCGACCCGATCCGCGAGTCGATCGTCATGTCGCTGTCGACGAGCCTCGGCGCCGAGGGCAACCTCCTCGCCGAGACGCCCGCCCATGCGCGTCAGCTCGCGATGGACCAGCCGATCCTACGCAACGACGAGCTCGAGACGCTGCGCCAGGTCGACCACCCCGCCTTCCGTGCCGGGACGATCGACATCACGTGGCCGATCGAAGAGGGCGTCGAGGGGATGCAGGCGCGTCTCACGAACGCGTGCGACGAGGCCCACGACCTCATCGCGGCCGACTACAACATCATCATCCTCAGCGACCGGGCGGTGTCCGCCGACCGCGCGGCGATCCCGGCGCTGCTCGCGGTCGCGGCGATCCACCACCACCTCGTGCGAGAGGGCACCCGCCTGCAGGCGGGGCTCGTGCTGGAGTCCGGCGAGCCACGCGAGGTCCACCACTTCGCGACGCTCCTCGGCTTCGGAGCGAGCGCGATCAACCCGTACCTCATGTTCGAGTCGCTCGCGGCGCTGCACGCCGAGGATGCGATCGCGGGGGTGGACACGATCGAGGACGCCGAGGCGCACGTCGTGAAGGCGATCGGCAAGGGGCTGCTCAAGACGATCTCCAAGATGGGGATCTCGACGATCCAGTCCTACTGCGGCGCCCAGATCTTCGAGGCCGTCGGCCTCGAGAAGAAGCTCATCGAGCGTCACTTCACCGGGACCGCCTCGAGGATCGGCGGCGTCGGCCTGGAGGTGCTCGCACAGGAGGCGCTCGAGCGTCACGAGCTCGGCTATCCGCGGACCGCGGGGGTCGTCGTGGCCCCCGACGAGGAGGACCTCCTCCCCGTCGGCGGCGTGTACGCGTGGCGCCGCGACGGCGAGCACCACCAGTGGAACCCGCAGACGATCTCGCTCCTCCAGCACGCCGTCCGGACCGACGACGAGAAGGACGCCCGCGAGAAGTACGCCGAGTACGCCCACGCGGTCAACACCGACGCGACGCGCCGCGCGACGCTCCGCGGGCTTCTCGCGTTCCGCGACGACGTCGAGCCGATCGGGCTCGACGAGGTCGAGCCCGTCCAGGAGATCGTGCGCCGCTTCGCGACCGGGGCGATGTCCCTCGGCTCGATCTCGACGGAGTCCCACGAGACGCTCGCCATCGCGATGAACCGCCTCGGCGGCCGGTCGAACACGGGCGAGGGCGGGGAGGACCCGCGCCGCTTCACGCGCGACGAGAACGGCGACCTCCGTCGCTCGGCGATCAAGCAGGTCGCCTCGGGGCGCTTCGGCGTCACCGCGCACTACCTCGTCAACGCCGACCAGCTCCAGATCAAGATGGCCCAGGGCGCGAAGCCCGGCGAGGGCGGCCAGCTGCCCGGCCACAAGGTCGACAAGTACATCGGCTCGGTGCGGCACACGACGCCGGGGGTCGGGCTCATCTCCCCGCCGCCGCACCACGACATCTACTCGATCGAGGACCTC
>JBFIDS010000139.1:0-7991 GCA_041603715.1 Paraconexibacter sp.
GCCGGCGGCGCGCAGCGCGTCTCGCTCACCGGCGTCGAGGCCCCACGCCTCGAGGCCCGCGTCCGTGTCGGACCCCGCGGCGGGAGGCGGCCCGGTGATCGCGCCGGGGGTGCGGCTGAAGCGTGGCGCCGGTCCCGGCTGGACCACCCCGCCGACGTCCACGAAGGTCCCTCGCGCGGCCATGTGCGGATGGTCGACGGCCTCGATGAGCCCCCGGACCGCGGTCGCGCACGCGGCCGCCGGTTCGAGGACCGCCGCCCACTCGTCGCGCGTGCGGGTGCGGAACACGGAGGCGAACCGCTCGGTGAGCTCCGGCCAGCGGCCCTCGTCCCACTGCGGCGCCTGCGCGGGCTCGATGTCGAGCAGGCGGAGCAGTTCGGCGTAGAACTGCGGCTCGATGGCGCCGACCGCGATGTGCCCGCCGTCGGCGCACTCGTAGACGCCGTAGAAGTGGGCCCCGCCGTCGAGGAAGTTCGTCCCCGGCTCGTCGGACCACGCCCCCGCCGCGCGCAGCCCGTGGAACAGGCCGACGAGCAGCGCCGAGCCGTCGACCATCGCCGCGTCGACGACCTGGCCGCGCCCGGACCCGCGCGCCTCGAGGATCCCGGCGACGAGGCCGAGCGCGAGGAGCATCCCGCCGCCGCCGAAGTCGCCGACGACGTTCAGCGGGGCGACCGGCCGCTCCCCGCGGCGCGCGAAGCTGCTGAGCACCCCGGCCACCGAGATGTAGTTGATGTCGTGGCCGGCGACCGGTGCCATCGGGCCGTCCTGCCCGTACCCGGTCATCCGCCCGTACACGAGCCGGGGCGCCACGGCGCCGACCTCCTCGGGGCCGAGCCCGAGGCGCTCCATGACCCCGGGCCGGAAGCCCTCGACGAGCGCGTCCGCCGAGCGACACAGGCGCAGGACGAGGTCGCGACCCGCGGGATGCTTGAGGTCGACGGTGACCGACGGGCGACCGCGGAGCAGGAGGTTGGCCGGCCCCGTGTTCATCGGAGCCGGCGGACCGGGACGGTCGAGCCGGATGACGTCGGCGCCGAGGTCGGCGAGGAGCATCGCGGCGAACGGCCCGGGCCCGATGCTCCCGACCTCGACGACGCGCACGCCCTCGAGCGGGCCCGACCGGGGGACCGACGGGGTCATGCTCGCGCGGCGGCGGGGGAGGTCATCGGGCGAACGTACCGCGGTGGGGAGGAGGCTCCGCCGCGGCCGTTCGGAGAGCCCCACAATCCGCGCGACCCCGCCCGGTCGCCCTGTGCGCGAACGCGCGTAGGTTGCGTAGCGCCGGATGCGCCGAGGTTCCCTCGATGACACCCGAACAGGGTGTCCGGGCCTTCCCCTCCTCCGCCCGGCGCAGGGGATCTCGGAGACGGAAGGGCCCCGCCGACACTCGTGTCGACGGGGCCTCTCCTCTTCCGCGACCCGTCTCTACCCGAAGAAGATGTCGTTCGTGTGCATCGTGTCGAGGTACTCCTTGACGGCGAAGATCCTGCCGTCGTGCGCGATGAACAGGAAGTGATACTGGTTGTTGTAGATGCGACCGTTGTTGAGCTCGGCGTAGGACTCGACCTCCACGGCGATGCGCTCGCCCTCCGCCGTGACCCCGTGCGGCGTCAGCTTGATCGGTCCCTTGCAGTTCTCCGCGACGCCCGAGAGCATCTCGCCGAACTCCTTCTTGGACTTCGTGCCCGAGAGCGGGATCGTGCCCGCGACCCACCAGGTGGCGGAGTCGTCCATCATGCCGAGGATCCCGTCGACGTCCCCCGTCGAGAAGACCTCGAGGAACTTCAGGACGGTCTGCTTGTTCGCTTCGGTCTCTGTCTGGGTGGTGACGGCCATGTGCTGCCTCCGGCGTTGAGGAACGGTTGCGCTTCACGCTAGTCCTGGATCTCGGGCGCCCTCAACGCCGATCGCCACGGGCGTTGGAAAAACCCCCGAGCGGTCCTTTGCGGAACCTTCCAACGCCCCGTCGCGCATCGGTGGCAGCGGGTACGGGAGGCGGCGAGGATGAGCCGACACCCGAACGACGACAGGAGCGACATGATCAAGGTCTTCGCCCTCATCCCGAGGCGCCCGGACGTCTCCCACGACTTCTTCCACGAGCACTGGGCCGGGCCGCACGCGGACCTCGCCAAGCGCATCACGACGCTCCGCGGCTACGTGCAGAGCCACCGCATCGCTCCGGGGCCGTCCGGCCTGCCCGATGCGATCTACGAGGGGATCGCCGAGGTGTGGTTCGACGACGCGGCCACGGCGGCCGGCATGGGGGAGGACCCCAACTACGCCGAGCACGCCCACCTCGACGAGCCGAACTTCATCGACACCGACAACCTCGGCTTCCTCCTCAGCGAGGAGCAGGTGCAGCGCGAGGGACCCACGGTCGCCAAGGACGACGGCGGCGCGAAGCTCATGCTCCTCCTGCGGCGGGCGGCAGGCCAGGCCTCGGAGGACTTCGCGACGGCGGTGCGCGCAGCGCCGATCGCCGACGCCGTCCCGGACGCCCGGCGCGTGAGCGTCGCGGTCGCGATCCCCGACATGTACCTCGAGGGCGGCGAGCCGACCTTCGACGCGGTCGTCGAGCTGTCATTCGCCGACGCGGACGCGCTCCACGGCGCCTGGTCGGCGTCCGGCGAGAAGGTGCTCGGGACGCTCGAGGGAACCATCGATCCCGCGCGCTGCGCGGCGTTCCCCGCCGACGAGCTGCGCGTCATCTGGCCTGTCGCGGTGGCCTCCGCGGCCTGAGCGCCCCCGGGCGCGGCGGGCCGGCTCGGAGGGCGTCCGACGGATCGCGCACGTCGCGGTTGCCCGGACGCCCTTCGCCTCGCTCGCGGTGGGGCGTCGATCGGATCGCGGATATCTCGGTCGTCCGGACGCCCTCGGCCTCGCCCGCGGTGATGCCTCAGAGGAGGGCGCCGGTCACCGCGGCGAGCGCGTGCTCGGCGATCCGCGGGACCCCCTCCTCGAGCGTGGCGAAGAACTCGTCGGACGTCGTGCCCGCGAGGTGGCGCTGGTAGCTCGCCTCGAGGAGGATCGCGAGCTTCCACAGCGCGAGCGCCTGGTACCACGCGAGCGAGTCGAGGGGGAGCCCCGAGGCCGCGGCGTAGCGGTCGGCGAGCACACGGCGCGACGGAAAGCCCGGCTGCGCGGTCACCGACGAGAGCCCGCCGAGCCGGTCGGCCGGCTCCCCGGGGTCGACCCACGTCGCGGTGAGGTACCCGAGGTCGGCGAGCGGGTCCCCGAGCGTCGCCATCTCCCAGTCGAGGATCGCGATGAGCCGCGCGGGGGCGGACGGGGCGAAGAGCACGTTGTCGAGCTTGTAGTCGCCGTGGACGATCGCCACCCGGGGCGAGGCCGGCCGGGTCTCCTCGAGCCGCCTCGCGACCTCCTCGACGGCCGGGATCTCGCGGGTGTGATTCAGGCGCGACCACTGCCCGGACCACACGCCGAGCTGCCGCTCGAGGTAGGTGCTGCCGCGGGCCGCCCGGCCCATCCCCGCGTCCCGGGCGGGGACGGCGTGCAGCTCCACGAGCGCGTCGACGAGCTCCTCGGCTGCTCGCTCGTGCCCCCGCAAGCCGTCGAGCGGGGCGGGTGTCACGTCGCGCAGGACGATGCCGTCGAGCGCCTCCATGAGGTAGAAGGGCGCGCCGATCGCCGCGGGGTCCTCGCAGGCGAGGATCGGCAGCGGGGCCCGCACGGGCTGATCGCGCAGTGCGGCGAGGATGCGGTGCTCGCGCAGGACGTCGTGGGCCTTCGGGGCGAACGGCGGTCGCGGCGGACGCCGCAGGATCGCGCGGGTGCCCTCGTGTTCGACGAGGAACGTGGGGTTGGAGTGGCCCGCGTCGATGCGCTGGACCTCCGGGAGCTCCGCGCCTCCCATGACGTCCCGCAGGCCCTCGCGCACGATGAGCGGCGGAGCGTCGAGGAGATGCGCCTGCGCCCACGTGTCCACGACATCGACGAGCGCGAGGGTCCCGCTCGCGCTCGGCGCGTCGGCGGTATCCCCTGAAGCGGCTCGATCTCGCATTCCCGCAGAGTGCCCGTTGCGGGCTCGGGTGCCGCGACCCGCGGACGACGGGGTTGGAGCCGGTCACAAGCCGGCGACCGCGCGGGCCGCGCCGGGTGTCGTCCTCAGACGGCCATCTCGACCGACGGCAGCCACGAGAAGTCGTCGGCCGACGGGGTCGGGAGGACCGCCGGCGCGGCCGGCTCGGGGGCGAGGGCGAGGTACTCCGCGCGCGAGAGGTGGTGGCCGAGGCGGTCCCGCTTGGCCTGGAGGTAGGCGAGGTTGTCGAGCGTCGCGTGGCGCTCGAGCGACACGCGCTCGGTGACGGGGACCCCGTGCACCTCCATCGCCGTGGCCTTGCCCGGGTTGTTCGTGATGAGGCGGACGCTGCGCACGCCGAGGTCACGCAGGATGTGCGCGCCGACGCCGAAGTCGCGCTGGTCGACGGGCTGCCCGAGCGCGAGGTTCGCGTCGACCGTGTCGAGGCCGTGGAGGTCCTGGAGCGAGTAGGCGCGGATCTTCTCGATGAGGCCGATCCCGCGGCCCTCCTGGGCGAGGTGCACGACGACGCCGCGCCCCTCCTGCGCGATCGCGCGCATCGCGTCCTCGAGCTGGTCGCCGCAGTCGCAGCGCGCGCTGCGGAACGCGTCCCCGGTGAGGCACGCCGAGTGCAGCCGGGCGAGGACGTCGTCCCCGCCGTCGACGGATCCGCGCACGAGCGCGATGTGCTCGGCACCGGAGTGGTTCTCGCGGTAGCCGTGGATGCGGAACTCTCCGTGGGCGGTCGGGAGGAGCGCCTCGGCGATGTGGGTGACGGTCGGCTCGGTGCGCCGCCGGTAGGCGGCGAGCGCGTCGATGGTGACCATCGAGAGCCCGTGCTCGCGGGAGAACCGCTCGAGGTCGGGGACGCGGGCCATCGTGCCGTCGTCGTTGAGGATCTCGCAGATGACGCCGCCCGGACGCAGGCCGGCGAGGCGCGCGAGGTCGACCGCGGCCTCCGTGTGGCCCGGACGCTCCAGCACGCCGCCCGGGCGGGCGCGCAGCGGGAAGACGTGGCCGGGCTGCACGAGGTCGGCGGGACCGCTGGCGGGATCGATCGCGACCCGGATCGTCTCGGCACGGTCGTGCGCGGAGATCCCGGTGGTGACGCCGTCGCGGGCTTCGATCGAGACCGTGAACGCCGTGCCGAACTCCGACTCGCCGCTCTGCGGCATCGGCGGCAGCGCGAGGGCGTCGCAGCGCTCGGCGGGAAGGGCGAGGCAGATGAGCCCGCGGGCGTGGCGGGCCATGAAGTTCACGACCTGCGCGTCGGCGAACTCGGCCGCGACGATGATGTCGCCCTCGTTCTCGCGGGTCTCGGCGTCGGTGACGACCACCATGCGCCCGGCCGCGATCTGAGCGATCGCCTCCTCGGCCTCCACGAACTGCTCTGGCATGTCGCTCCTCACGCGGCCTCGCTTGGACTTCCTCACAGCAGACTGGCAGCCACGCGCGGGGCCGGGCCACAGGGGGCCCGCCCGCCGGCTGGAGATCTCTACAGGTACTCGGGCGCGGGGGCCTCGGTGAAGCGACGTGCCTCGGCGAGGAGCCGGGGCACGTCGTCGCCGAGCGCGCGGGCGTACTCGGTCTCGACCCGGCCGGAGACGAAGTGCAGGTGCGCGCCCTCGACGATCGCCGCGAGCTTCCACAGCGCGAGCGCCATGTAGTAGTTGAGGTGCTCGAGCGAGCGACCGCTGCGTTCCTCGTAGCGCCGCGCGAGGAACTCGCGGGTCGGGGTCCCGGGAGCGCGGCTGAAGCCCTGGATCCTCGGCATCGCGCACGGCTGCGGGCGGTCGTCGCCCCACAGCCCGAGGAAGAGTCCGACGTCGAGCAGCGGGTCCCCGATCGTCGACATCTCCCAGTCGATGATCGCGAGCAGGCGGACCGGCGCGCCGCGGCTGAACAGGCAGTTGTCGGCGTGGAAGTCGCCGTGGAGGATCGCCGGCTCGGTCTCGGGCGGACGGTTCTCCTCGAGCCAGGAGGCGACGCACTCGAAGTCCGGGAGGTCGCGGTGGCGGTACACGGCGTACTGGTCGCGCCAGCGGCCCACCTGGCGGGCGAGGAAGTTCGCGGGGCGCCCGAAGTCCTCCAGGCCGAGGTCGCGCCACGGCAGCGAGTGCAGCTCGGCGAGGGCGTCGACGACCGCGCAGGCGACGGTCTCGCCGGACCCGGGCGGGTAGGCGTCCGGCAGCGCGTCGGTGAGCGAGACGCCGTCGAGATGCTCCATGAGCAGTGCCGGGGGACCGCCCGGCGTGGCCTCGCGGGTCGTCGCGATCGGCCGGGGAACGGGGACGTGCGTGTCCGCGAGCGCCATGAGCATGCGGTACTCGCGCTCCATGTTGTGCGCGCTCGCGTCGATCGTCGCGGTCGGGGGGCGGCGCAGCACCCGGCGCGCCGCAGGGCTCGACACGAGCAGCGTCTCGTTCGAGTTCCCGCCGCTGAGCCGCTCAACGGTGAACGGGCCGTCGTCGTCGGTCGCCTTGCGCAGCCATGGAGTCAGCTCGTCGGCCAGCGACCCCGCCCCTTGTCCCGTCACCGCAGATACGTCCATGGACGCATCCTGCATCGGGCGCGCAACCGCGACCAGAGGACGGGGGACCCCGGCTGTCGGTCCCCACAACCGGCGCCGCGCCGCGGGCGGGGAGCGGTCCCTCGCGTCCGTAGCGTGCAGGCCACGATGACCTGGGATTTCTGCACCGAACCCGAGTTCGACGCGCAGCTGGACTGGATGCGCGAGTTCGTCCGCGAGGAGATCTTCCCGCTGGAGACGCTCGAGCTCGACCACGCCGCGTTCAACCGCATCACCGCCCCGCTGAAGGAGGAGGTGAAGGCGCGCGGGCTGTGGGCCGCCCACCTCGGGCCGGAGCTCGGAGGGCCCGGCTTCGGCCAGGTGAAGCTCGGTCTCATGCACGAGATCCTCGGCATGTGCGAGTACGCGCCGCCCGTGTTCGGCAACCAGGCGCCCGACTCGGGCAACTCGGAGCTGATCGCGATCGCCGCGACGCCCGAGCAGCGCACGCAATGGCTCGAGCCGCTGCTCGCGGGCGAGATCTTCAGCGCCTTCTCGATGACCGAGCAGGGCACGGGCGCCGACCCGACGCAGTTCACCACGACGGCGCGGCTCGAGGGCGACGAGTGGGTGATCAACGGGACGAAGTGGTTCATCAGCAACGCCGACCGAGCCGATGTCCACGTCCTCATGGCGGTCACCGACCCCGAGGCCCATCGCCACCGGCGCACGTCGATGATCCTCGTGCCCGCCGACGCGCCCGGGATCGAGCTGCGCCGCATCGGGTCGATGAACGACCCGTACCCGATCCCCTCGATGCACACCCAGGCCGAGGTGACCTACACCGACGTCCGCGTGCCGGCCGAGAACCTCCTCGGCGAGCGCGGCGAGGCGTTCTCGCTCGCGCAGAAGCGGCTCGGCCCCGGTCGCATCCACCACTGCATGCGGTGGGTGGGCGTGTGCCGACGGGCGTTCGACGCCCTGTGCGAGCGCGCGGTGAGCATGTCGCTGCACGGCTCCCTCCTCGCCGACAAGCAGACCGTCCAGAACTGGGTCGCCGACTCCATCGCCGCGATCGAGGCGGCACGTCTGCTCACGCTCCACGCCGCGTGGAAGATCGACCAGGTCGGCGCAGAGAACGCGCGTCGCGAGATCGCGATGATCAAGTACTACGGCGCGCCGATCATGCACGACGTGCTCGACCGCGCGATCCAGATCCACGGATCGTTCGGGTACTCGACGGACCTCCCGCTCGAGCACCTCTACCGGTGGGCACGCGCCTCGCGCATCTACGACGGGCCGGACGAGGTCCACCGGATCACCGTCGCCCGCGGGATCCTCAAGGAGTACGAGCCGCACCCCGTCCCGACCGAGCACGTCCCGACGCGTCGCGCCGCGGCGCTCGCGAAGTATGGGCACATGCTCGAGCCCGCCGCCCCC
>JBFIDS010000140.1:0-7988 GCA_041603715.1 Paraconexibacter sp.
GAGGTACCGGAGCCCAGGATGGGCACGAGGTGCCAACGACACCACCACGCCATCCGTCACCAGTGCAGCTCTTCGACACCACTCAGCTCGCCCTCGAGGTCGCCATGCACGGCACCTCGCTCCGGCAGTCCGCGATCGCCGAGAACCTCGCGAACGTCAACACCCCCGGGTACCGGCGTCGCACCGTGTCCTTCGAAGAGAGCCTCGGCGCCGCGATGCGCACCGGCGATCGCCGGGCGGTCTCCCTCACCGCCCCGGCCGTCACCGTCGACCCGTCCGCCCCCCTCCGGGCGGACGGGAACAGCGTCGACCTCGACGTGGAGGCCGCCGGGGAAGCCCGCAACGGCCTCCACTACCAGGCACTCGTGATGATCACCAAGACCCGCACGAACATCCTCCAGACCGCGATCGGAAACCGCTGACATGGGGCTCTTCGACGCGATCAACGTCTCCGGCAGCGGCCTCAGCGCCGAGCGCCTGCGGATGGACGTCACGGCGGAGAACCTCGCCAACGCGCAGTCCACGCGCGGCGCCGACGGTCAGCCGTACCGTCGCAAGCAGGTCATCCTCACCGAGGGCTCGCCCGTCAGCTCGACGTCGTTCGCCGGTCAGCTCACCTCCGCGATCGGCGGCTCGACGGGCGCGCGCGGCGTCCAGGTCGCCGCGATCACCGAGGACCCGGCGCCGAACCGCCGCATCTACGACCCGGGTCATCCCGACGCGAACGGTGAGGGCTATGTCGAGCTTCCGAACGTCAACACCGTGACCGAGATGGTCGAGCTCATCAGCGCATCCCGCGCCTACGAGGCGAACGTCACCGCGATGCAGACGGCGAAGAACATGTTCACCCGCACCCTCGACATCCTCCGCTGATGCCGATCGAGGCGATCGGCGCGGGAGCGTCGGAGTGGTCGATCCCCGGAGTCGGCGGGGTCGACGGCACGATCGACGGCACGCCCGGTGCCGGCGGCGCGGGCGGCGGCGGCTTCGGCGGGATGCTCGGCAAGCAGATCTCCGCCCTCGAAGGACTTCAGAACGACGCCTCGTCGGCCGCCCGCTCCCTCGCGGACGGCACCGCGACCGACGCGACCCAGGTCGTCGTCGCCGTCGAGCGCGCGCAGCTCGCGATGCAGCTCGCCGCGCAGCTGCGGACGAAGTCGGTCGACGCCATCAGCGAGGTCATGCGCACGCAGGTCTAGCCGTTCCCGTCGTTCCCCCTCCCTCCACGCCGGTCCAAGGCAGGTCCCTCCCCGATGCCCACGCAGCTCCTCAGCTCCATGTCGCAGCGCGCCAAGATCACGGTCGGGGCGTCCATCGCGGTCTTCCTCATCGCGATGTTCCTGATGATGAAGCTCGTCAGCGCGCCGACCTACCAGACGGTCGCCGCCGGGATGGACCCCGCGGACATCGGGACGGCGACGGCGGCGCTCGACACGAAGGGCGTCGCGTACGAGATCCGCTCCGGGGGAACGGAGATCGCCGTCGAGAGCGCCTCCGTGTCGGACGCGCGCATCGCGCTCGCCGAGGGCGGGATCTCCGGCGGGGTCGTCAAGCAGCCGGGTTTCGAGCTCCTCGACAAGCAGAAGCTCGGCACCTCCTCCTTCCAGCAGCAGGTCGCCTACCAGCGCGCGCTCGAGGGCTCGATCGCCCAGACGATCGGCGCGATCGACGGCGTCCGCGGCGCGCAGGTCCGCCTCACGCTTCCCAAGGACGAGCTGTTCGCCGACGAGACGAAGCCCGCGACCGCGGCCGTCCTCCTCGACGGCGACGCGGCTGAGCTCGACCCCGGCCAGGTGCGCGGGATCGCGAACCTCGTCGCGTCCTCCGTCCCGGACCTCGACTCGAAGAAGGTGACGATCACCGACCAGGCCGGCCAGCTCGTGTGGCCGCAGGGCGAGGGCACCGCGCTGGGCGCCGACGGCACCGGCGGGCTCGGCAAGCCCGCGGCCGAGGCCCGCTACGCGCAGCAGCTCGAGTCGTCCCTGGACGCGATGCTCGTCCGCACGCTCGGCCCGAACAAGGCCCACGTCCAGGTCGTCGCGGACCTCGACGTGAGCGAGCAGACCGAGGAGAAGCTCACCTACGCCCGTCGCGGGACCCCGCTCACGGAGACGACGGAGACCGAGTCGCTCGAGAGCGAGGGCGGCGGTGCCGGAGGCGCGGCGGGCGCGGCGGGGAACATCCCGAGCTACGCGGCCGGCGCGGCCGGAGGCGGCGAGTCGAACTACGAGCGTCGTCGCACCGAGCGCGACCTCGGCGTGGACAAGACGGTCACGCGCCGCAAGGTCGCCCCCGGCGCGGTTCAGCGGCTCGACGTCGCCGTCGTCGTCGACAAGAGCGTTCCCGCCGCGGACGTCGCCCAGCTGAGGGCGGCCCTCACCTCGGCTGCCGGCGTGCGCGCGGATCGCGGGGACACGCTCGCCGTGAGCCAGGTCGCCTTCGCCGAGGTGCCGACCGCCGAAGACGCCCCTCCGGCGGGAGGCGCGCTGCCGGTCCCGCCCGGCGCGATGGGAGCGATCAAGGGAGCGGCGATCGCTCTCGGCGCCCTGCTCTTCCTCTTCTTCGTCACCCGCCACCTGCGCCGCCGCGAGGCCGACCCGTTCGCCGACGAGCCGAGCTGGCTGCGCGCGCTCCCGGCGGGCCGTGACGATGGGTCGCAGGCCGAGACGCTCGCGCTGCCGGTCCCGATGGAGGAGATCAACTTCTCCCCCCCGGAGGAGGCGCTGTCGATCTTCAACAACGATCCCCGCGCGATGGCGCTCGAGGAGCTCGTCGAGCGTGAGCCCGAGCGGGTCGCCCAGCAGCTGCGCACGTGGATCACGGAGGACAAGTGATGACCGACGAGCTGGCCGTCGTCTCGCAGGTCGACCGCGCGAGCCTCGTCGGGCTCAACGGCCGTCAGAAGGCCGCGATCTTCCTCATCTCGATCGGATCGGAGCGCGCGGCCGATATCCTGCGGTTCCTCACGGAGCGCGAGGTCGAGGCGCTGTCGGCCGAGATGGCGGCGATGTGGCGGGTGAAGGCGGAGACGACCCGCGCGGTCATCGCCGACCTCGCCGAGCAGTTCAGCGCGAAGGACTACTTCGCCCTCGGCGGTCCCGAGTTCGCCCGTGAGGTGCTCGAGCACCTCCTCGGTCCGGAGCGCGCGGAGGAGATCATCGGCTCGCTCGCGGCGAGCGCCGAGCTGCGCCCGTTCGACTTCCTGCGCCGCACGCCGCCCGACCAGGTCGCGACGTTCCTCGCCGACGAGGCGCCCCAGACGCAGGCGCTCGTCATCGCCTCGCTGCACACGACGCTCGGCGCCCGGGTCCTCGCGGCCCTCCCGCCCGAGGCCCAGGCCGAGGTCGCCCTGCGGATCGCGACGATGAGCGACACGAACCCCGGCGTCGTCGAGGACATCGAGCGCGGGCTGCGGCTCAAGCTCTCCAACGTCCTCACCCAGGAGTTCTCGAGCGCGGGCGGCATCGACTCGCTCGCCGAGATCCTCAACCGCGCGGGCCGCTCGACCGAGCGCAACGTGCTGCAGGCGGTCGCCGACCACGACCAAGAGCTCGCCGACGAGATCCGGCAGCGGCTCTTCACCTTCGACGACATCACGATCCTCTCCGACCGGGACATCCAGCTCGTCCTGCGGGAGGTCGACCAGAAGGACCTCGGGCTCGCGCTGCGCGGTGTCGGCCCCGATGTCGCCGAGCGCATCTTCGGGAACATGTCCTCGCGCGGCGCCGAGATGCTCCGCGAGGACCTCGAGACCTCCGCGCCGCAGCGCCGCGCGGTCGTCGAGGAGGCCCAGGGGCGCATCGTCGCGGCGATCCGCCGCCTCGAGGAGGCCGGTGCGATCACGCTCGGCCGCGGCGGTGAGGACGAAGAGGACGAGGTCATCTGATGGCCGAGACGACGGGGCACGCGGTCGCCTTCGCGTTCCCGGAGATCGAGCCCTCGTCGGTCCGCTCGCTCGAGGACGAGGCGGCCGGGCCGTCGCGGGTCGAGGTCGCGCTCGCCGAGGCCGACGCGATCCGCGAGGCCGCGCGCCAGGACGGCTTCGCGGCCGGCCGGGCGGAGGCGGCGACGATGGTCGCCGAGGCGGTCACCGCGCTCCGGGCCGCCGCCGAGGAGGTCGCCGGACTGCGCGCGGGGATGGCCGATGCCGTCGAGGACGCCGCGGTCGACCTCGCGCTCCAGGTCGCCGACCAGGTGCTCCAGGGAGCGCTCGAGGTCCGGCCCGAACTCGTCATCGACGTCGTGCGCGGCGCACTGCGCCGGCTCGTCGAGCGCGAGCGCGTCACCGTTCTCGTCCACCCGGACGATCTCGACGCGGTGCGCGCCGCCACCCCCGACCTCATCTCCCAGCTCGGCGGGATCGAGCACCTCGAGGTCCAGGCCGAGCGCCGTCTGGCCCGCGGCGGCGCCACCGTGCGCACGCAGGAGGGGGAGGTCGACGCGACGCTCGAGACGAAGCTCGCGCGCGTGCGCGAGGTGCTCGCCGAGCGGACCGCGGAGCGCGATGCCGAGCGCGAGTCGGCCGATGAGCAGCCCGCTGACCCGATGGCCGATGCGCCCGTGGCGCCCGATCCGCTCGCCCACGCCGACCTGTCCCTGCCCACGACGGCTCATCCCCCGGCCGACGGCTTCGAGGCCGTCGACGGGACGGCGGACGAGATCGCGCCCTTCGATCCGACCCTCGACGTGCTGCACCCCGACACCGATGTCTGAGGGCGTCGCGGCGATCGCCGGGCGCCTCGGGGGCCACGCGTCCGCGGTGCGGCGGACCGACCTGCACCGCCGTCACGGGCGTATCACCGACCTGATCGGCCTCATCGTCGAGGCGACCGGCCTCGAGGCCGAGGTCGGCGAGGTGTGCGAGATCGTCACGGCCCGCGACCGTCCGCCGCTGCCTGCCGAGGTCGTCGGCTTTCGCGCCGGCCGCACACTCCTCATGCCGCTCGGCGAGCTGCACGGAATCGGTCCCGGGGACCGCGTCACCGCGACCGGCCGCTCGGTCCGCGCCCCCGTCGGCGCCTCGCTCCTCGGCCGTGTCCTCGATGGCCTCGGCCGCCCCATCGACGGAGGACCACCGCTCGGGCAGATCGCGACCGCTCCGGTCGAGGCCTCGCCACCGAGCCCGATGGAGCGGCCACGCATCACCGAGCGCGTGTCGCTCGGGGTCCGCGCGCTCGACGCACTCGTGCCGTGCGGCCGTGGTCAGCGCCTCGGCATCTTCGCCGGCTCGGGCGTGGGCAAGAGCTCGCTGCTCGGGATGATCGCCCGCGCGACGAACGCCGACGTCAACGTCATCTGCCTCGTCGGCGAGCGCGGCCGAGAGGTGCGCGAGTTCCTCGACCGCGACCTCGGGCCCGAGGGCATCGCGCGCAGCGTCGTCGTCGTCGCGACGAGCGACCAGCCGGCGCTCGTGCGGATCAAGGCCGCGCTCACCGCGACGACGATCGCCGAGAGCTTCCGCGACATGGGCGCCGACGTCCTCCTCATGATGGACTCGGTCACGCGCTTCGCCATGGCCCAGCGCGAGATCGGGCTGGCGATCGGCGAGCCGCCCGCCACCCGCGGATACACGCCGAGCGTCTTCGCCCTGCTCCCGAAGCTGCTCGAGCGCAGCGGCACGAGCGCGATGGGCTCGATCACCGGCCTCTACACGGTCCTCGTCGACGGCGACGACATGAACGAGCCGATCGCGGACGCGACGCGGTCGATCCTCGACGGCCACATCGTCCTCGACCGGGAGCTCGCTCACCGCGGGCACTATCCGGCGATCGACGTCCTGCAATCGGTGTCGCGGCTCGTCGGAGAGGTCACCGGGCCGGAGGAGCAGGCGGCCGCGCGCGAGTTGCGCGCCCTGCTCGCCGCGGCCCGGGACAAGCGCGACCTCGTCGCGATCGGCGCCTATCAGCGCGGGACGGATCCCCGGGTCGACCGCGCCCTCGATCTCGAGGGGGCGATCGACGGCTTCCTGCGCCAGACCGTGGAGGAGCGCGGGGACGCGGCCGACGCCGACCACCGGCTGCGGTCGCTCGTCGGCTTCGAGAGCGCGCCGCCGCCCGGCGTCGTGGACGGCACCGCCTTCGCGGACGGGACGGGGAGCGCCGCCAACGCGGGCTCCGACCCGCTCCACGCCGCCTCCCCGAGCGCGATCCCCCCGCTCAACTTGAGCGTCTGACCCATGCCCGCCCCCCGCCACCTCCCGCCGCGACCGTCATCCATGGGCGGTCATAGCAGCCCGAGAATGACGTTCAACGCGGCTGCGCGCGCGACCGTCATTCGTGGGCGGTCATGGTCGCCCGGAACTGACGTTCACCTTCGGGGGGTGGGGGCGGACGAACGTCCAGTGCGGGTGAAGGACCGCCGGCGCAGGCCGACCACTCCGGTCGTGAAGGAGCGGTTCCACTTCGGTCTCGAGCGCGTCCGCCAGGTGCGGGTGCACGACGAGGACCGCGCGAAGGAGGCCCTGGCCGCGAGCGTCGCCAACCGCGCGCTCGGCGAGGCCAACCTGCGCGCGGCCGCCGAGCGGATCACCGATGCGCGCGCCGGCGGATCGACCGCGGGCATGACGCTCGACGCCGCGACGCTCCTGCGCCGCCAGGCGTTCCTCGAGCGCCTCGAGCGCTCCCGCATCGCCGCCGAGCTCGACCTGCATCGCGCGACCGAGGAGGTCGACTCCCGCCGCCGCGTGCTCGCGGGGAAGAGCCGCGACCGCCAGGTCCTCGACCGTCTCCACGACCGTCAGGCGGGTGCGCACGCCGTCGCCCTCGCCCGCCACCAGGCGACCGTCCTCGACGAGATCGCCCTGCAGGGCCACGTCCGCCGGAGCGCCGCATGACCGTCGCCTTCGAACGCGTCGCCGAGCTGCAGCAGCTCACCTCCGCGCTCGTCGGGGGCCCGCCCGCGGCGGCGGCAGCGGCCGCTGTGCCCGCGACGGTCGCCGGCCAGGGCGCGACCTTCGCCTCCGCCCTCGCGGGCGCCCAGACCTCCCCCGTCGCCGGAGCCTCCGGCGCGACCGTCCCCTTCGGAGCCGAGATCGACGCGGCAGCCGCTCGCCATGGGATCGACCCGGCTCTCCTGCGCGCCCTCGTGCGTCAGGAGAGCGGGTTCGATCCTGCGGCGCGCAGTCCCGCCGGCGCGACCGGCCTCACCCAGCTCATGCCCGGGACCGCCGCCGAGCTCGGCGTCGACCCCACCGACCCCGTCCAGGCCCTCGAAGGCGGTGCGCGCTACCTGAAGATGCAGCTCGACCGCTTCGGCGGCGACGAGCGCCTCGGGCTCGCGGCCTACAACGCCGGCCCCGGAGCCGTCACCCGCTTCGGCGGCGTCCCCCCGTACGCGGAGACGCAGCGCTACGTCGAGAAGGTCCTCGGCTACGCTGCCGCCGACCGCGCGGCAGGCCCCTCGGTGGCCGCCGGTCCCGCCCCGCCTCCGTCCTCCCCGTCCATCGCGCCCGTCGGCGGCGCCCTGCCCTACTCGACCACCTAGGCACGCATGCGAACAGCACACGTGGCGGGTCCTCCGGGACCGTCGCCCACGCGGAGGGCCACCGAAGGCCCGCCGCCCGGCGACGACGGGGGCTTCCCCGCCGTCCTCACCCAGACCAAGGCCCGGACCGCACCTGCGGAAGGCCCCAAGAACACGCCGGAGCACGATCGCCCGGCCCACGAGCCTGAGAACGACGCCGCCAAGACGGCCGTCGCTCGCGGCGCGTCGGAGACCGCGACCACCGTCGCGACTCCTGCCGCCGACACCCACGTCCCCGGCACGACGGTGCCGGAGCCCGCCCCCGTCCCCGGCCCCGAGTCGGCCCACACCATCGCCGGTGGAGGGCCGGCAGGTGTGGGCACGGCGGGGACGGGGACAGGTGCGGGAGGCGTCCCGACGGCGACCGCGAGCATGCAAGCGGTCGTCCCGGGCGCCGACGATCTTCCCGCCACGACGGCGACGACCGGTGCGACGGCGACGACCGCCGCGCCCGGCACGACCGCCGC
>JBFIDS010000141.1:0-7960 GCA_041603715.1 Paraconexibacter sp.
CGCCCCCCCCCGGCCCGGGGCGCCCTCAGCGCGGCCGCAGCGCGTCGGCGACGAGATCGGAGTACCGCTCCCAGGTCGCCGTGTCCCGCTCACCGGAGTCGACGAGCGCGAGCGTCACCCCGCGGAAGAGGACGAGGAGGTCGTCGTGCGTCACGTCGTCGCGGATCGTGCCCTGGGCCCGGCCCCGGTCGACGAGCGCGGAACCCGCGGCGTGGGCGCGGTCGACGGCCTCGCGCAGCTCCGCGTCGTCGCAGGTGCTCTGCAGGCCGTGGACGAGCACCCCGCGGTCACGGGTGCGGGCCGCGGCGCGCAGCACGTCGCGGATCGCGAGCCACGCGTCCCCGTGCTCGTCGGCGAGCGCGCGCTCGGAGAGCGTGGCGAGCCACCGCAGTCGGTCGGCGGCGACGGCGGCGACGAGGTGCTCCTTCGTGGGGAAGCTGCGGTACACCGTCGCCTTCCCGACGCCGGCGCGTACGGCGATGTCATCGACGCTCGCGTCCGGGCCCCTCTCGGTGAAGACCTCGCCGGCGGCACGCACGACCGCCTCGCGGTTGCGCACCGCATCTGCGCGTTTGCGTCGCGGGGGCGCGCCCGGGGGGACGGGGGAGGGCGTCATGCCCTCGACATGGTGACGGCCGGGGCGGCTGGCGGCGCCGCCGCGACGCGATCGGCGGCCGGTCGCGCCGACGGCCCGACCGGCGGCACGGGCACGCGGATCGCCGCGACCGTGGCGAGTGCGGCGACACCCGCACTGACGAGGAAGGCCGTGGTGAAGCCGCCGTCCGACGGGATCGTCGTCCCGGCGACGGCGCTGCCCGCGAGGATCGACGCGGCGACCTGCGACCCGACCGACGACCCGGCGGAGCGCACGAGCGCGTTGAAGCCGGTCGCTTCTCCCGTCTGGGTCGCGGGGACGGCCGCGATGATGAGATTCGGCATGGCGGCGAACGCGAACCCGATCCCGCTGAAGAGGATCGTGGTGTAGACGACGACCTCGGTGACCGATCCGTGGGAGAAGCCGAGGAGCGCGAGTCCGACCGTGGCGAGTGTGCCGCCGAGGATGAGCGGGATGCGCGCCCCGACGCGCATCGCGATCGCGCCGCCGATCGGGCCGGTGAGGAGGCTGGCGAGCGAGCCCGGCAGGAGGAGGAGGCCCGCACCGGTGGTCGTGAGGCCGAGCCCGTATCCGCTGGAGTCGGGCACGCCGGCGAGCTGGGGCACGAGCACGAACGACCCGAACATCCCGAACCCCACGAGGAATGTCGCGATGTTCGTCATGAGGACGGGTGGGCTGCGGAGCATGGCGATGTCGGCGAGCGGCGCAGCGGTGCGCCGCTGGAGCCGCGCCCAGGTGGAGAGCACGAGCGCTCCGGCGCCGACGAGCCCGAGCACGCGCGGGTCGGTCCAGCCCCAGGTCGTCGCGCGGGAGATGCCCGCGAGCGGCAGCACGAGGCCGACCGCCAGGACCGCGGCGCCTCGGAAGTCGACCCGTCCTGGCCGTCGGACGGGCGACTCGGGGACGAGGAGCTGCGCGGCCACCGCGGCGATCAGCGCCGTGATCGTGCCCGACCAGAAGATCCAGTGGTAGGAGATCTCGGCGGCGAGGATGCCTCCGCCGACGAAACCGAACGTGGAGCCGACGCCTGCGACCGTCGAGACGAGCGCGATGCCGAACGGGACGCGGGGAAGCGGGAACTCGTCGCGGATGATGCCGAAGCAGAGGGGGAACACGCCGCCCGCGAGGCCCTGGATGACGCGACCCGCGACGACGACCTCGAGAGTCGTCGCGAGCGCGGCGAGCGTCGATCCGACGGCGAACACGCTCAGCGAGATGACGAGCATCCGGCGCTTGCCGAACATGTCGCCCAGACGCCCGGTGATCGGGGTGCTCACCGCCGCCATGACGAGGTAGCCGGTGATGATCCAGGCGACACCGGCGGTGTCCGTCGAGTAGGCCCGCTGCAGTTCTCCGAGCGCAGGGATGACCGAGCTCATCGCGAGGGCGAACGTCGCGGTCGCGAGGCTGAGGACGAGGAGCGTCCGGGTGGGATGGGGGCGCGGAGGTGTGAGCGGCACGGGTCGGAAGCGTGCGCCCGAGACGAAGTAAGCGGACGCGCGAGTCCGGAACGGTAGCAGAAGCGGACTCACCGGTCCGATTGGCACGAGCCGGTGGTTCTTCGACGAAACGGCGCTCCTGCAACGAACGCCGCGGGTGCGTGCGCGGTTCGGAAGCCCCCGAACGTTCACGTCCTCGTCACGTCCTGGTCCCAGCGGCTTCACAAATGCCCTGCACCTGAGGAGGACGCTGCGTCTCGACATGAATGACACGACAGGAGACGCACCGATGACGCTCCACCGCACGAGTCGCGCGGACCTCCACTGCCACAGCACCGCGAGCCAGCTCTCGAAGCTCGGCGTTCAGCGCGCCCTCGGACTTCCGGAGTGCGCGACGCCCCCGCAGGACGTGCTCGAGCTCGCCACGCGCCGCGGGATGGACTTCGTGACCATCACCGATCACGACACGATCGCGGGCGCGCAGGAGATCAGCGACGACCCGCGCGTCTTCCTCAGCGAGGAGGCGACCCTGTGGTTCAAGGGCGAGCCGCAGGCCGTGCACGTCCTGTGCCTCGGCATCACGCCCGACGACCACGCCTGGATCCAGGCGCACAACGACGACGTCGAGCGCGTCGCCGAGTACCTGCACGAGAACGAGATCACCTGCGCGCTCGCCCACCCCTTCTACGCGGTGGAGGCGCCGCTGACGCCGCGCCACCGCCGTCGCCTCGCGCAGCTCTTCCCGGTCTGGGAGACGCGCAACGGCTCCCGCGCCCGTGAGCTCAACGCCCCCGCCGCGGTCTACATCGAGACGCACGGCGGCACCGGCATCGGCGGCTCGGACGACCACGCCGGCGTCGACATCGGTCGCACGTTCACGGAGACGCCTGCGTGTGCGACCTGGCGGGACTACCTCGCCCACATCCGCGCCGGCCACGCGACCGCTCGCGGAGAGCAGGGGTCCGCCGCGAAGTGGGCGCACGCCGCGATGGCCATCGCGACGCGGGCCCTGGGGCTCACCGGATCCGGGGATGAGGCCGCGCCGGACCCGAGGATCGTCTTCACGATCATGGAGCGCGTCATGCGCGAGGGTGACGCCCGCAGCGGGGCCGCCGTCGGCGCCGACCTGGGTCCGCAGGACGCACGAGCCCTCCTGCGCGCGTGGCTCGAGGCGATCGAGTTCGAGGGCACCGAGGCCGACCTCCTCGCGACGCTGCAGGACGAGGACTTCAGCCACGCGGACCTGTACCGGCGCGCACGCCGGGCGCACGAGCGCAAGCTCTCCAGCCAGGTCGACGCGATCGTCGCGCTCACCGAGGACCCGCAGACGGACGCGACGTCCTACCTGGGGGCCGCCGCGGGGATCTTCGACGCCTGCGTCGGCGCGATCCCCTACGCGCCGGCGACGGCCTTCCTCGGCAAGGAGAAGGCGAAGCTCGTGCATCGCGAGAACGAGCCGATCCGCGTGGCGCTCGTCGCCGATGCGGTCGGGGGCATGCACGGCGTGACGCACACCCTCGACGAGATCCGCGACCGCGGGATCCCCGGCTTCGACGTCGAGGTCGTCGGCACGGATCCGAACGTCGACCGTCGCCTCAGCGCCGTCGCGGAGATCGACATCCCCTTCTACGCGGGCCTGAAGGTGGGCGTCCCGAGCCTGCCCGCGATCGTCGAGACGCTCGCCGACGGCCGCTACGACCTCGTGCACCTCTGCTCGCCCGGCCCGGCCGGGATCGCGGGCGGCCTCGTCGCGCGGATCATGGACCTCCCCGTCCTCGGCAGCTACCACACGGAACTCGCCGCGTACGCCGGCCTGCGGACCGCTGATCCGATGCTCGAGCACGGCGCCCGCGCGGCGATCGCGGCCTTCTACGGGCAGTGCGACCACGTCGTCACACCGTCACCGGCGAGCGACGACGTGCTGCGGGCGATGGGCATCGCCGACGAGAAGATCGGCCGCTGGGACCGAGGCGTCGACATCGGCCGCTTCGATCCGGCCAAGCGCGTCGAGGGGCTCTTCCCGGGCCAGATCAACGTGCTCTACGCCGGCCGCCTCACGAAGGAGAAGGGGGCGGACCTGCTCGCAGACACGTTCCTGCGCGCGCGGGTGCGCAACCCTCGCTTGCACCTCTGCCTCGCCGGCGGCGGCCCCGAGGAGCACCAGCTCCGCGAGCGTCTCGGTGACCACGCGACGTTCCTCGGCTGGCTCGAGGGCGAGGCGCTCGCCCGTGCGTACGCGAGCGCCGACGTCTTCCTCTTCGCGAGTCGCACCGACACGTTCGGACAGGTGCTCCTCGAGGCGCAGGCGAGTGGCCTGCCGGTCGTCGCGGTCGCCGAGGGCGGCCCGTGCTCGATCGTCCAGGACGGCGTGACCGGCCGGCTCTGCCCCGCGAACGTCGACGCCCTCGCAGAAGCGCTCGTCGACCTCGCCGATCATCCGCTGCAGCGGGAGCGTCTCGCGCGCGGCGGCCTCGCGGCAGTCCGCGACCGGACGTGGGACGCGTCGCTGGGACGCCTGGCCGACGGGTATCGGCTCGCGCTGCGGCGCGGCGCCGGTGCGGCGGGACAGCGCCGTGCGGCGTAGCGGCGAGGTCACGACTCTCGCCCGTCGCACGGACGCCGCGGCCCACGCCGCCCGCGCCCTGCGCGCCCGTCGGTTGCAGGAGCGTGGGCTCGGTCGCCCTCACGAGGAGCACGGTGGGGAGGCGACCCCGCCGCTGCGCGTCGCCGACGTCGCGCTCTTCTACGGCGAGCGCAGCGGGGGCATCCGCACCTACCTCGATGCGAAGGTCGAGCACGCTCAGCGCAGCGCCATGCTCGAGCACCACTTGATCACGCCGGGGCCCGTGGAACGGCATGACGGCGGCCGGCACGAGCTGCGTTCCCTGCGGATCGCGACGACGAACGGCTACCGGCTGCCGCTCGGCGTCAGCGCGCTGAAGCGCACCCTGCGCGACGTGCGGCCCGACGTCGTCCTGCTCCACGACCCGTTCTGGGGCCCGCTCGGCGTCAGCGACGTCTCCCATGAGGTCGGCGCGCTCGTGGTTGCGGTGCACCACGGCTCGAGCGATCTCGACGCGGCGGGCATGCCCGGCCGATCCGAGTGGTGGGCCCCGGTGTTCCGCGCATGGCTGCGACGAGCGGCGTCACGCGTCGACGCGGTGATGTCGGCCGTCGACCCCACGGCCGACTGCGGGCGCCCCGCCGACCTGCCGCTTCGTCTCGGCGTCGACGCGGCGTTCCGCCCGCCCATCGGCGTGCGCCGCGGCGACCACGTCCTGTGCGCGGGCCGGCTCGCGCGCGAGAAGGGCGTCTTCACCCTCCTCGAGGCCGCGGCTCGCACGCGCGAGAACTGGGAGTTGCGCTTCGTCGGGTCGGGGCCGGCCGAGCGGGCGCTGCGCGAGCGGGCCGAGCGGCTGGGGATCGCTCGTCGGGTCACCTTCGCGCCATTCATCTCCGACCGTCACGAGCTCGCCCGCGCCTACGCGCAGGCCCGCGCGGTCGTCATGCCGGGCGCGCACGAGACGTTCGGCCTCGTCGCTCTCGAGGCGGCGTGCAGCGGCGCCCGGGTCGTGGCGTGCGAGACGGCGCCCTCGGCCCGCGTCTGCGCAGCGCTCGCCCACACCTTCCGGGTGGAGGACACGGACGATCTCGCCCGCGTGATCTCGCAGGCCCGTCGAGCCGCGCCCGACCCTGCGGCTGCCGCCGACCTCGCGCGGCGCCGCGCCTGGCCGCGTCTCTTCGCCGAAGAGCTGGCCGGCCTGCGGGCCCTCAGCGAGCGGCGCTCGGCATGACGGCGAGCCGGATCGCGGTCGCCCTCCACGATGTCGAGCCGGCGACGTTCGAGCGGTGCGCCCTGATCCGCGACTGGCTCGACGACCACGGCGTCGCGAGGGTCACGCTGCTCGTCATCCCGGCGCCCGACCTGCATTCGTTCCAGGAGCGCCGGCCGGAGCTCGCGGACTGGCTCCACGAGCGGCGCGCGGCCGGCGACGCGATCGCCCAGCTCGGCTTCCAGCATCGGCAGACCCGCCCCGGGACCGTCGCCCGGCAGGCGCTCGCCGGGTGGCAGGGCGGCAACGCAGCGGAGTTCGTCGGCCTCGACGACGACGAGACGCGGCGCGCCGTCGACGCCGGCCGCCGGGTCCTGCGCCTCGCGGGCGTGGAGCCGCGTGGCTTCGTCGCACCCGCCTACGCGTACACCGATGCGCTGCGCCGCACGCTCCCGGCCTCGTTCGAGTGGTGGGCGTCGCTCGGCGGTCTGCATCGCGACCGTGGGCGGCCGTCGCTGCGCGCGCCCGCGCTCTGCCTCGGCACCTCGGGCCCGGTCAAGCGGATGACGTCCCCCGCGCTCGTGCGCGCGGGCGCGCTCGCCGCCGGGTCGCTTCTGCGGCTCGACCTCCACCCGGCCGACCTCGACCACCCACGCCACATCGGTGCGGTCGAGCGCGTCCTGCAGCGCGCGCGCCGTCGCGTCGCCGTCACCTACGACGAGCTGGCGTCCGCCGGGTGATGCCGAGCGGGGCGGGCGGACCGGTCGACCCCCGGCCGCTGCTCGGGGCCATCGACGACCTCGCTCGGAAGACGCTGCACGGGAACTGGCGCGAGGGACATCGGCACGGCCACCCGTACGCCTTCACGGTTCCGGGCACGCCGCGCTACCGGCACATGTGGCACTGGGACTCGTGTTTTCACGCGATCGCCTGGACGCGGTACGACACCGGCCGGGCCCGTGAGGAGCTGCGCACGATCCTGCGCTCGGGCGACCCCGATGGCTTCCTGCCGCACACCGTCTTCTGGGACCACCCGCCCGGCTGGCGCCGCTGGCCGCTCTACGCGACGCGGACCGGGGAGGCGTCACGCTGGCGGACGGCGTCGATCGACCCGCCGCTCCTGCCGTGGGCATGGGAGCGGGTCGCCACGGCGAGTGCCGACGACGACCCCGGGTTCGCGGCGGAGGCGCTGCCGGCGCTGGGAGCGCACCTCGACTGGCTCGCCCGCGAGCGCGACCCCGGGGACGAGGGGCTCCTCACGATCATCCTGCCCGACGAGTCCGGGCTCGACGACTCCCCGGCCAAGGACGTCGTCTTCGGGCGCCACGCCCACCACAGGCCGGGGTACTTCCGCCTCGTCGCCAGGTGGGGGCGGATGGGCTGGGATGTCCCGCTGATCGCCCGGACGACCGACCTCCACCTCAAGGACGTCCTCGTCACCGTCGCCTACGCGTTGTCGCTGCACGCGATGGCGCGGATGAGCGGGGAGGCGCGGTGGGCGGATCGTGCCGCCGTGGTCGAGTTGGCCCTCATCGATCGCTGCCTGGACCCGCAGACCGGGCTCTTCCTCTCGCTCGCCGGCCGCGACCGCGTCCCCATCCGCGTCTCGACATGGGCGACACTCTCGCCGCTCGCGCTCCCGGGAGTGGGGGAGACCGTCCGGCGTCGCCTCGTCGAAGAGCACCTGCTCGACCCGACGCGCTACCGGGCGCCCGTCGGCATCCCCTCGGTGAGCATGCACGAGCCCGCGTTCCGGCCGGGCTTCGATCGGTTCCGCACCTGGCGGGGTCCTTCGTGGGTGAACACGGCGGCGCTGCTCGTCCCGGCGATGCGGGAGCTCGGGTACGCGGAGGCGGCGGACGACGTCGTCGGCTCGCTTGCGGACGCTGCGCTGCGCGACGGGCTGCGCGAGTACTACGACCCCTTGACCGGCCGGGGCCTCGGGGCCCGCGGTTTCGGGTGGTCGTGCCTGCTCGCCGGCCTCTGCGACGGCTGACCGGCGGTCGCTGGCACCGTCGCGCTCGGTCCCCTCCCGTTCGGGGGACATGTTCGCAACGACCGCCCGAGAGACCGTCCGGCGCTCGGTGAGAAGACTGCGGAGCGATCGGAAGGGCCGGTTGGGTGCCGTCCCC
>JBFIDS010000142.1:0-7884 GCA_041603715.1 Paraconexibacter sp.
CGAGCGCAGGACGAGGCCCGCCTCGATGGTCTCGGTCGTCCCGTCGACGACGCGGGCGCGGATCGTGCCGTCGTCGTCACGGGTCAGCTCGTTGGCGACGGTCTCGACGGACGTCACGCGGTCCTCACCGTGGATCGCAACGGGCGAACGCAGGAACCGCAGCTCGATCGTCCGGCGCGCGTCGGGGTCGGTAGGGGTGGCGGCGTACGTCTGCAGGTCGGCGACGTTGCGGCGGGCGGTGAAGGTCCCCTCCTCCTCGAGCCACCCGGCGGAGACCGGATCGACTCGCGCCTCGTCGGGCCGCACGTGGACGGCGACGCCCCGCATCCGGCCGAGCTCGCGCAGCTCCGCGTTCGTGAACGCGGCCTGTGCCGGACCGCGGCGGCCGAGGACGACGACGCGCTCGACGCGGCTCTCGCGCAGGGCCTCCAGCGCGTGATCGGCGACGTCGGTCCTGGCCAGCTCGTCGACGCCGCGGGTGAGGAGCCGCGTCACGTCGGCGCCGACGTTGCCGTTGCCGATGACGACGGCGGTCGGATGCGAGAGGTCCGGGGCGAGGTCGCGGAAGTCCGGGTGGCCGTTGTACCAGCCGACGAACGCGGTCGCGGGCAGGCTGCCCGGAAGGTCCTCCCCGGGGATGCCGAGCGACTTGTCGGTCTGGGCGCCCGTCGCGTAGACGACGGCGTGGTAGCGCTCCGCGAGGTCCCGGTGGCCGATGTCGCGGCCGACTTCGACGTTGCCGAAGAAGCGACAACCGTCACGGAAGACGGCGCGGGCGAAGCTCTCGTCGAGCGCCTTGATCGTCCCGTGGTCGGGGGCGACGCCCGCCCGCAGGAGACCCCACGGGGTCGGGAGTCGCTCGAAGACGTCGACGTCGAAACGGTCGCCGTTCTCGAGCAGCTGGCCGGCGCAGAACGCGCCCGCCGGACCGGCGCCGACGATCGCGACCTTCAGCCGCCGGGCGCTCACGCGACCACCCCGCGCTCTTCGAAGAAGAGTGCGTTGAGGGAGATCGCGTCGCGGTCCTTCTCGGGCGTCTCGGCCTCCGCGTAGATCGCGTTCACCGGGCACGCCTCGACGCACGCGTCGCAGTCGATGCACGTGGCGGGATCGATGTAGAGCTGCTCGGCGGTCTCGAAGTCGGGGCTGCCCGGCTTGGGGTGGATGCAGTCCACCGGGCAGACCTCGACGCAGACGTCGTCCTTGATGCAGCTGCCGACGATGACGTAGGTCACCACGGGAACGCTAGCCGTCCGAGGCCGCTGGCGCGGCCCGGCCGGTCGAATCGGTTCGATCCCATGATGGAGATGCGTCGCTTCCGGGCCGCCGTCGGCGTCGTGCTCGACGCCGCGGGCGGCGCGCGAACCTCCTGCGGTCCGACCACCGGGGACGCCAAGGGACGCCCGCGATAGAAGCGACCTGCTCGAGCGCGCGTGCCGAGCTGTCAAGTGGCCAGCAGCCGCCCCTCGGCTGAGGGACGTCGCGCCGTCAGCGAGCGGGAGAGAGACGAGCGTCGGGCGAGCGACTCGCCGAGCGCCAGACGCGGTACCCCGCGATCACCAGCGCCGCGGCGAAGACCTCGGCGATCGCGTGGACGTACGGCAGGGGCGCGTCGGCGTACATGTCGAGCATGAAGGGCCACTGGGCGGCGAACAGCACCGCGACGACCAGCCGCATGCCCAGCTTGGGCCCGGCCTCGACGATGAGCGTCTCGAAGACGAACATCTTCAGGAAGACCGTGAGCGCCTGGCTCGCCTGCAGGCCGACGAGAACCGCGTCGAGCTCCTGCGGACCGTGGTTGTGGTGCGTCCAGTAGAAGACCTGCGGGAAGACGAGCACGAGCGCCGCGATGACGAGGTAGCCCGCCCCGAGCCGGTCGGAGGGCGTCCCGTCGCGGACGTGGCGCTCGGCACGCGAGGGGAACGCCCGCAGCTCGCCGAGCGACGGGCCCGAGACCCGGATGAGCCACCCGGCGTGCGCCACCCGCGCGCCCGCGAGCGCGCAGCTGGCGAGCGTCAGCCCCAGCGCCCGGCCGTCCAGCCCCTTGAGGGCGAGCGTCACGGTGAGCGCCAGGAGGGCGAGACCGCTGATCAGCCGAAAGACGTTGAACCAGTGGCGCTTCGCCGTCGGCAGGAAGATCGCCGTGAGGTCGGTGATCGCGACGAAGGCGATGTAGTGGGCCACGAGCGACTGGCCGTCCTCGCCGGGGTCGCGCCAGAAGAGCGTGGCGAAGAGCAGCACGTCGAGCACGACGATCTGCGCGAGGACTCGTGAGGTGAGGGGCCGGGCGGTCACGGGCCCGCCACTGCTCGGCGACTCACCTTGCACACGGCATCGGCGTCGGGTCCCCGGACGTCACGCACCGATCCTAAAGGGCCCGGACGATGCCGGGCCGCCGCCCTTCGGCGATCGGTGGAGTTGCGGTCTTCAGCCTCGAGGCCGGGCGCGCTTGCGCTCGTACATCGCCTGGTCGGCGAGAGCGAGGATCTCGTCCGGCGTCGCGTCGGGAAAGGCCCGTGACATGCATGTGCCAAGTGAGGCGCTCACGGAAAGCCGGGCATCGCCATGAAGATGTGGGCGGTGCATGACCCCATCGATGCGACGAGTGATGCGATCGAACCCCAGAGGGGTCAGTGGACCGGGGCAGATGACGACGAACTCGTCGCCTCCGTGCCGCGCCACGAGATCCGTGGGCCGGACCGCATCGCGCAGTCGCCGCGCTGTGGCGACGAGGATGGCGTCGCCCGCCGCATGTCCGAGATCGTCGTTGATCTGCTTGAAGTCATCGAGATCGACGAAGATCAGACCGAACTCGGCGCTCGGTCGCGCGACGAGGTCAGAGAGCATCGCATCGAGCCGCTGGCGATTGGCCAGGCCGGTCAGCGGGTCCGTCTCGGCCTGTTGGCGAAGCCGCTGATGCTCGGCGTGGTGATGGGTGAGGTCGAGCACGTGCACGACGAAGTGCACAGGACTGCCATCCTCGGTCCTGATGAGCGACACCCGGATCTCCACGGGGACCAGACGACCGTCGGGGAGGACGTAGCGCTTGGCCAGCACGTAACCCGCCCTCGCGCCGCTCACGGTCTGCTCGAGGAGCTCGAGGTCGAGGTCGAGGTCCTCCGGATGGGTGATCTCCTGGAACCCGGCGTCGAGCAGCACGGACTGCGAGCGATCGACCAGCCGTGCGAAGGCCTCGTTGACCCGCAGGAAGCTGCCGTCGAGACCGACGAGCGCCATCGCCGTCGGCGCCTCTTCAAAGGTGAGCCGGAACTGCTCCAGGCCCGCCCACCGGTCGCGCTCCAGCTCGCGGCGCGCGGTGGTGTCGCGGGTGACGGAGATGGTGTGGTCCACGGAACCATCGCTCCCCAGGATCCCGACGGTGGAGGACTCGCACCACTTGTACCTCCCGTCCTTGCATCGGAATCGAAACTCGACGGTCAGGACGTCTGTCGCCGCCAGCAGTCTCGCGTGCGCCTCACCGATCAAGGCGAGGTCGTCAGGATGGATGTGGTCGTAGGGGTCGAGCCCAACCGCTTCCTCGGGCGAAAAGCCGATGACCCTGGCACTGGCAGGCGAGGCATAGCGGTAGCGTCCATCAGGGCCGTGCACCGACACCATGTCGCTGCCGTGGTGGGCGAGCAGCGCTGCCAGGGACTCCAGCGTGACCGCTGGCTGCGGCAGCTCTGGCCGCTGCTCGAGCGTACGGGAGTGAGCGGGGACCGCCATGGGTCCAATGTCGGCATCGTTGAGGGCAGACTTGAGGTGCCGACCGCGCATTCGGTGTCGCGGCCGGCTCGCTGCTCGAACATGCCGACGCCTGCCGAGGAAGCGTCCGCGCCACGAGCAGGCCGGTCGCGCCCGCGAGGCGCCGCAGCCCAGCTGCTCGGCCGGAGGACCCGCTGCTGCCCGCCGAGGACCACGCCCAGGCGCTGGAGGTCATGCTCGCCCACGGCCGCAAGCCGATGAGCATGACCCACGGCGACTTCGACGAGGAGTACCTGCGCGCCGTCGCGCTCGACGCCGCCGGGAGGCCGCGGTTCCGGTTCTGCGGATGGCAGGTCATTTCGATTCGCTGATGCTCCGCTCGGTGGCGCTCCCCTCACGCGGGCGTTCTTCACCGCGCGCTTGGAAAACGAGAAACCCCGCGATCCGTTTGGTACTCCCGGTGGTACTCCCGGGCAACCAGGCGAGATGTGGTACTCCCGTGGTACTCCCGGCGTCAGAAGGCGGGGCTCCGCCGCGGGTCAGGGACTGGCGGGGACCGTGGCGCAGTCCGGCGAGCCCCTGATCGTCGACGACCGATCGCGCCGCTGCTCCGGGGCGAGCACACATGAGGGTGAGGAGATGCATCGATGAGTTCTTCCACCGCCATCGTCCTGGTGGACCTCCGGCGCCTCGCGGTTGTCGGGCTGCACGAGCGAGTAGCGGTCCACGTCGTCGATGTTCGCGTCGCCGCTTAGTGCCATTTCGAGGTCGAGCTCCGCCAGGAATGCCCGCAGCACGTCGACGACGCCTCCTCGCCGCCGACCGCCAGAGACCCCTCAGGGACACCGGGGAACGTCGGCGTGGGTCAGTGAGCGTCGCCACTTGCATGGCCCCCTGGACGTCCACACCGGGGCCACTTCACGTGACCACACTCAGTCAGACCTTGTTCGCGACGTCCTTCACCTTGCCGGCGACATTGGTCAACTCGCCGGCGGCCTTCTTTGCACGGCCCTTCGCATCATCGATCGTTCCGTCTGACATGGAGAGGTCCTTGACGTAGTCCTGCGTGGGTTTCCGACGGGGCTGCCGTCCCGGCGTCGCTGCCCCTGCCGGCGCCAGACGCCGGTCACCTTCGGCACGATCTTCGCGCGCACCCGTACAGCTCTGACCTCCCAGCGCTCGAGGTAGCCGAGGCATGCCGCGTCGTCGGGGAACCACGCATGCCCTCGCCGAACCAGAACTGGCCACAGCCGAAGCGACTGCCCCCTGGCGAGTCGTCAGGTGCGCCGGGTCGTCGGGGAAGACGACGCCGATGCCGCCGGTCGGGCGGACCCAGGCGACGACCGAGCGCGATCGCGCCTGACGACTGCAGCCCGCGATCTCGGGTAGGTGGGGTGTGAGCGACAACCGATGCCGCTCGTGTCCCCCGCGACCTGAAAGGTCTTGATGCCCTACTCCACGACGAACCCCGCGACGGGGGAAACTGAGCGCGAGTTCGACGAGCTCACCGAGGACCAGGTCGACGCTGCCGTTCAGGGTGCTCACGAGGCGTTCCTTCTGTGGCGTGCGCGCCCGATCGAGGACCGCACGAAGATTGTCGAACGAGTCGGCGAGCTGATGCTGGAGCGCCGCGAGGAGCTCGCGCAGCTCATCACCCGCGAAATGGGCAAGCTCATCGAGGAGGCTCGCGGCGAGGTCGACCTCGCCGCGAGCATCTTCGCCCACTACGCCAAGCACGGGGCGGCGTTGACGGCGGATACGGCGTACGCGGTGGACAGCGGCGCGGCGAAGGTGGTGATGCGCCCGATCGGTCCGCTGATCGGCGTGATGCCGTGGAATTTTCCTTACTACCAAGTGGCGCGGTTCGCGGCTCCGAACGTGGTGCTGGGTAACACCATCGTGCTCAAGCATGCCGGGATCAACCCACAGTGCGCGCTGGCGCTCGAGCAGCTGTTCCAGGACGCCGGAGCTCCCGACGGGGTGTACGCCAACCTCTTCTGCGGCAGCGACAAGATCGAGCGGGTCATCGAGAATCCACTCGTCGCCGGCGCGTCCCTGACCGGCAGTGAAGGCGCCGGCCAGAGTGTCGGTGAGATCGCCGGACGGAACCTGAAGAAGGTCGTGCTCGAGCTCGGCGGCAGCGACGCGTTCATCGTGCTCGACCTCGAGAACGCGGACGCGACGATCGCGGCTGCAGTGGCGGGACGAATGGCCAACACCGGTCAGAGCTGCGTGGCGTCGAAGCGTTTCATCGTGCTCGAGGAGATCTACGACGAGTTCGTGGAGCGGTTTGCCAGGGAGTTGGGAGCACTGACCGCGGGGGACCCGGCGGACGAGTCCACGACCCTCGGGCCGCTGTCGTCGGCCAGTGCGCTTGACGATCTTGCCGAGCAGGTCGAGGACGCCCTCGCGCACGGCGCAGTCGCGGTCACCGGCGGCAGCCGGATCGACCGGCCGGGCAACTACTTCGAGGCGACCGTCCTGACGGGGGTCCCCCCCGAGGCGCGCGCCTACAAGGAGGAGCTGTTCGGCCCAGTTGCGGTCGTCTACAAGGTGACCGACGACGACGCTGCGATCACGCTCGCGAACGATTCGCCGTTCGGGCTTGGCGGCACGGTCGTGGGCGCGGACATCGCTCACGCCGAGCGCGTCGCCGAACGCATCGACACGGGCATGGTCTGGATCAACCATCCGACCGGCACGCAGGCGGACCTGCCGTTCGGCGGGATCAAGCGCTCCGGCGTCGGGCGCGAACTCGCCGACCTCGGGATCAACGAGTTCGTCAACAAGAAGCTCGTCCGCACCCTCCCGGCCGGATCGGCCATCGGCCAGGCCGGGGGCTGACCTGGCTCGTGGAACCACCCGCGCAGCTCCGCGGTTCCGGCGGCGCTCGCCGGTTGCGGACCGAGGATCGTCGGGTGGTCGGTGAGGGCCGCTGGACCCTCCACAACGTCATCCCCGGCGAAGGCCGCAGCGCTCTCGCGTTCCAGCGGGAGATGCCCCAGGGTCACGCGGCCACGAGACCGGAGCGCCGCTCACCGCACCGAGCGGTGACGCCGACTCGATGGGTGACCGCGCGCGGCGATTACCCGCTGCGGGCCGCCTAGCCGTCACGGTTTCATGATCACCAGCTTGGCGAATCAAGAGACCGAAGCCCGAGATGAGGTCGAGGGTCTGGGACAACAGGATCTGCTGCTCGACACTAAGCGGTGCTTCCGGCTCCGGCACGGGACAGAAGCTTGCCACCGACTCCGGCGGCGTCGCAGACGGTGCGCGGGCCTCCTGTCACTCGAATCCAGCAGCGGCGGTGCCTCGACCTCCGCGAGCAGCCGGGCCGCCCGACTACGCCGCGGGGCGGTCGGCGTCGCGGAGCAAGTCGGCCACGACGTCATGGGGTGACTTGCCGCGAGCCTCGGCCAGCCGCTCCAAAAGGTGAGCGTCCTCGCCCTCAACGCTGACCAGGATCCTCAGAACCGCGCCCGGATCACCATCGTGATGCTCGACCTGAGCGGGCGCGATCGTGGCCAGAACGGCGTCGAAGTCCCCGGGTTGAGGATCGTCGGTTGTCCATGCGTCGCTGTTCATCGCTACCTCCCCAGAAGCTTACGCTCGACCGCGGTCGAGCTCCAGCCCGTCACGATCAACCATGTCGTCGAGTCGATAGTGCGCTCGATTACCAACGTCAGCGTCTCGCCGCCATCGGTGCGGCCGATGAGCAGCCGGCGCTTGCCAGCGCCTCCCGCCTCGGCGGGATTGCTCACCGTGACATGGCGGTTGCGCGGCACCTGGCCTGCCGCCTCGACGCTGATTCCGCGCGCCCCGAGCTTGTCGACCGCTGCCTCCGTCGCCAGCAACTCGTGAACGACATCCGGCATCGCATCCAGACGCTACAAACGAGAGCGGACAGGCCGTGACGTCCACTCCAACACGTCCCGCCGTCTCGCCGCAGTCGGGCGGGACTGCGGCTTCCGCGTGGGGCGCGAGCGCTTGCCCCTGCCCCCGAGTCCCTTGACGACGACGTGCGACGCGACCGGAACGAGCCCTGTACCGCACGCAGCGCACGAGTCGTGCGGCGTGCCGGCGGTAGAGGGCGGTCTCGTCGCCGCGCAGCGGCGGGACGGCGGTGGCGGCGTCGGTCACGCCGGCGACCGGCGCGCCGGCAAGGCACGGGCAAGGCGC
>JBFIDS010000143.1:0-7830 GCA_041603715.1 Paraconexibacter sp.
TCGCGCACGCCGAGGACAAGCACGCCGTCCGCGACGAGGTGCTCGATCGCCTTCGGGCGCTCGTCGCCGCCGGGGCCGACAGCGTCTACCCCGTGAAGATCCAGGACGACGACGAGCTGCTCCGGGCCATGGTCGAGGGGGTCGACGCCCCGGTCAACGCGACCGCCCACCCGGCGAAGCACACGCTCGAGCGCTTCGCCGGTCTCGGGATCCGGCGGATCACGTACGGGCCGCTGCTCCAGGCCGCCCTCACGGACACGACGAAGGAGCTCCTCGCCGCCTGGCGCTGACCGGGTCGACGGCGCCGCGGCCTCAGCGCGAGGGGAGCAGCCGGCGCACGCGCAGCACCGTGCCGGTCACCCGCCGCATCCCCGGCGTCGCGTATTTCGCGCGCAGGTGCTCGTCCGCCGCGCGCGCGGCCGCCTCGGCGTAGGTCGGGTAGGCGTGGATCGTCTGCGACACCGCGTCGATCTTCGCTCCTGACTCGATCCACGCGGTGAGCTCGGCGATCGACTCCCCCGAGCCCGCCCCCACGAGCGTCGCGCCCACGAGCTTGCCCCGCGGGCTCCCGACGAGCAGCGCGAAGCCGCCGTCGACACGATCGGACGCGATCGCGCGATCGACCTTGTCGTAGCCGGCCCGGGCGAGGACGACGCGGTCCCCCCACCGCTCGCGCGCCTGGGCCTCCGTGAGCCCCACGTGCGCGACCTCGGGGTCGGTGAAGGTCACCCACGGGATCTGCGCGCGATCGGCCCGGCGGCGCAGACCGAAGAGCGCGTTGACCGCCGCCGTCCGGGCGTGGTGCGCCGCGACGTGGGTGAATGCGGGTCCCCCGGTCACGTCACCGACCGCGAAGACGCCCCTCGCCGACGTGCGCAGCGTGCCGTCCACGTGGATCGCGCCCCCGTCCGTCACGTCGACGCCGGCGGCCTCGAGCCCGAGGTCGGCGGTCCGCGGCGCACGGCCGGCGGCGACGAGGATCCGGTCGGCCTCGACCGGATGGGCGGCGTCCTCCTCCAGGTGGAGCCCCCACGAGCCGTCGGCCCGCCCGTCCACGCGGGCGACGTGCATCCCGAGGCGCAGGTCGACGCCCTCCTCCCGCAACGCGTCCGCGACGGACGCCGAGGCGGCGGGCTCCTCCCGCGGGAGGACGCGGGGGGCGACGTCGACGATCGTCACGCGCGAACCGAGCCGCGCGAAGGCCTGGCCGAGCTCGCATCCGATCGGCCCCGCGCCCACGACCGCGAGGCGCCGGGGAAGCGTCCTCACGTCCCAGACCGACTCGTTGGTGAGCGGATCGGCCTCGGTGAGCCCGGGGACCGGCGGGACGACGGCGTGCGAACCCGTCGCGACGATCACCGCACGGCCGCGCAGGACGCGGCCGCCCGCCTCGACGGTCCGCGGCCCGGTGAAGCGCCCGTGGGCCTCGACGACCTCGACGCCCTCGGCGCGCAGTCGCTCGGGCGAGTCGTGTGGGGCGATCCGCGCCCGTGCCGCGTCGACGTGGTCCATCACCGCGGCGAGGTCGACCGGCGCATCGGACGCAGTGAGCCCGAGCCGTCCGGCGTGGCGCATCCGGTGGGCGAGGTCGGCGGCAGCGATGAGGCTCTTCGAGGGCACGCATCCCGTCCACAGGCAGTCGCCGCCCGTGCGGTCCCCCTCGACGAGGGCGACGCGGGCCCCCGTTCCCGCCGCGACGAGCGCGGACACGAGACCGCCCGTGCCCCCGCCGAGGACGACGAGGTCGTACCGTTCCTGACGAGCCATCGGGCGATCATCCCGGACCGGGGGTGAACGGACGCTGACGGGTCGCCCGGTGTGGCGCGACGGCCTGCGCTTTGTCGCCGCAGCACCAACCCGCGGCCGTCGCGGCCGCGTACGGTCACCCCATGATCACGACCGAGAACCGCTGCTACCGGCTGCGCCGCCGGCCGGACGGCGTCGTCACCGACGAGGACCTCGAGCTCGTCACCGAGCCGATCCCCGAGCTCACCGAGGGCCAGGCGCTGGTGCGCACGCTGTGGCTGTCGGTCGACCCGACGAACCGGATCTGGATGAGCGACCTCCGCGGGTACATGCCGCCCGTCGCCCTTGGCTCCGTCATGCGCGGGCTCGGGATCGGCGAGGTCGTCGCCTCACGGCGGGCGGACCTGCCGACCGGGACCCTCGTGAGCGGGTTCCTCGGATGGCAGGAGCACTGCGTCGCCGACGACGCGGTGCTCGAGGCGCCGCTCACCGTCCTGCCCGAGGAGCTCCCCGTGCCCATGCCCGCGCTCCTCGGGGCGCTCGGACACACCGGGATCACCGCGTGGCTGGGCATCGAGGACATCTGCCGGCCGATGCCGGGTGAGACCGTCCTCGTCTCGGCCGCCGCCGGGGCCGTCGGATCGATCGCCGGGCAGCTCGCGAAGGCGAAGGGCGCCCGGGTCGTCGGCATCGCGGGCGGCCCGGAGAAGTGCCGTCACGTCGTCGACGACCTCGGCTTCGACGCCTGCGTCGACCACAAGGACCCGGACTGGGCCGACGCCCTCGCCGAGGCGACCCCGCACGGCATCGACGCCGACTTCGAGAACGTCGGCGGCCCGATCATGGACGCTGTGCTCGACCGCCTCAACGTGGGGGCGCGCATCGCCCTGTGCGGGATGATCAGCGAGTACAACGACTACGGGCCGGGGACCGTCCCGCCGGGACAGCGGTCGATCACGCAGCTCATCATGCAGCGCGCGACGATGACGGGCTTCCTCGTGCTCGACCACGTCGACCGGTTTCCCACCGCCGTCCAGGAGCTCGCGACGCTCGCCGCCCAGGGCAAGCTCACGTGGCGCGAGACGATCGTCGACGGCTTCGAGAACACGCTCGTCGCGGTGAACAAGCTCTTCTCGGGTGCGAACACGGGCAAGCTGCTCGTGAAGGTCGCCGAGCCGAGCGCAACGGCCTGATCTCCGGGGGTCTAGGTCCCGAGCATCCGCTGGTTGAGCGCGACGAGCTTCACACGGGCCTCGGAGCGCGCCTCCTCGAGGAGGTACTCGAAGTCCTCGGACCCCGGGTCGAGGACAGCGACGGGGATCGCGTCGCCGGGCGTCCCTCCGGGCGGCAGGATCTCGACGACGACGGACCCGCGGTGACCGCGCTCGATCAGCCGCCACTCGGGGGCCGGACCGATCTGGCGCCCCGCCATCAGTCGGTTGACCATCAGCCCGACGGCGCCGCCGATCACGAGCAACGCGACGACGACGAGCAGGCCCTTCATCGTCCGCCGCTGCTCCCGGCGTCCCTGGAGAGTCCGGCGATGACGTCGGAGAGGTTGCCGCCGAGCACCTGCGGGTCGCAGCCCTCCGCCCCGCAGAAGGCGCGGATCTTGTCGATCTCGCGCTGGGTGGGGTTCAGCGCGTAGGCCTTCTGCTGCTGGAAGGCCGCGCGGCGCTCACCGGTCGCGGCCTCGACGCGCCTGTCCGCCTCGCCCTTGGCCTCCGCCTTCTTGCGCTCGGCCTCGAGCCCCGCGTTCGCGGCCTGGGTGCGCAGCGACTGCGCCTGGGTGATCTGCGTCTGGACCTCGCGCTCGAACCGGATGCGGAGGTTCTGGTAGCGCACGTTCTCGAAGTAGTCGTCGCCGAACGCCGCACGCAGCTTCTCGCGGATCTTCGCGGCGAGCGCCTGCTGGGCCCGCGAGAGGTTCTGCGTGTTGTCCTCGTCGGCGCCCTCCGCCCCGGCGCGCACGGCCTCCTCCGGGTTCTGCACGTACTGGCACAGGTTGTTGAGCGCCTGGCACTCGTAGCTGCCGACGACCTCGCGCTGCGCGTCGAGGATGACCGGGGCGAGCCGCTGGCGCTGGAAGTTGAGCCAGCCCTGGTCGCTCGAGATCTCCTCGCCGCCCCACTTGCGCCGCCCGTAGTTGCGGTAGAAGGTCTCGATCTTGTCCGAGTCCGTGGTGAGCGAGTAGAGCGCCTGGCCGTCGACGATCACCTGGACCGAGTCACGGGTCGGGAAGAGCTGCTCGCCCTCGATCACGTCGTTGGAGTCACGCTCCGTGATGGGCAGGCAGTCCTGCTTGTTGAACGGCCCGATCGGCTTGGGGCCCTCGCCGGGCTGGCGGATCTCCTTGATGTCGCGCCCGTCGAACGGGCCGCCCTCGCGGACGGCGCAGATCGTGCCTGCGTCGACGCCCTTGATCGAGACGAGGGTCGCGCCGGCCCCCACGAGGAGCGCGAGGGCGAGGAGACCGCCGACGACGAGGCCACCGATCTTCAGCGGGGACGGCCTCGTGCCGAGGTTGAAATCGAACTCGAACGGGTCGTTGCTCTTCGCCATCAGGTCCTCCGTCGGGTGCGGGCGGACTGCCCGGGCGGGCCGGACGGTACCGGGTCGGGCGTGGCCGGCGACGCGGTAGGGCGCGCTGACGTCACAGGTCATGGACGGGACGCGCCCATCCTGCGGTCGTCGCGCTCATGAGCTCGAACGTCCGACATCACGTTCCTGGCGTCGGGATGAGCTGCCGCGCTCGGCGAGCGCCGCGCTCGTCGGGCTGACCGCCGCCTACGCGGCCGTCGGCCTCGCGCACGTCGCCGCGGGGCTCCGCCCGTCGTAGCGCGCGGCGTGCGACGCTTTCCCGCGCGTGCCCGAGTCCTACACCGAGACACCGCTCCTCACCGCGCGCTTCGACGCGGCCCTGCACTACGCGACCGCGCACCATGCCCTCCAGCTGCGCAAGGGCACCCCGATCCCCTACGTCTCACACCTCCTCGGCGTCGCCTCGCTCGTCCTGGAGATGTGCGGGAGCGAGGACGAGGCGATCGGGGCGCTGCTGCACGACGTCGTGGAGGACGGTGGCGGGTCGGCGGCCCTCGCCCACATCGAGGGGACGTGGGGCGCCGAGGTCGCCGCGATCGTCCTCGCCAACAGCGACGTCGTCGACGAGGAGGAGCCGCGCGAGGGAGGCCGTGCCTGGTACGACCGCAAGCGCGCCTACATCGACGCGTTCCCGGACAAGACGCCCGGGGCGTTGCGGGTGTCGCTCGCCGACAAGCTGCACAACGCACGCGCGACCCTCCTCGACTACCGCACCCTCGGCGACGCCCTGTGGGCGCGGTTCAAGCAGGGGCAGGGGCTCGCCACGCGCGTCTACTACCGCGAGCTCGCCGCCGCGTTCGAGCGCGAGGAGCACCGCCTCGGCGAGCACGCGGCGCCCTACGTCGGCGAGCTGCGCCGGACCGTCGACGCGATCACCGCGCTCGCCGAGACCCACCAGGGTCCGGACTCGCGCGCGCTGTTCGACTCCTGAGACCCGGGCGCGGCCGCTCGCAGTGGCAGAATCGCGGCCATGACCGTCGACGCCTGGATGCAGCACCCGACGCCGCGGATGCTGCGCCACGAGATGCTCGAGCCTCTGCGCCGGTGGACCGGCGAGCTCGCGGCCTCGGACGAACCGATCCCGATCGAGTCGAGCCTCGCGTCGATGGACGGCGCCGGCGTCGACGTCGGGATCCTCTGCGCGTGGTTCGACCCGCGCGAGGGGGCGCTCATCTCCAACGACGAGGTCGCCGCCTGGGCCGGCGCGCACCCCACCCGCTTCCGCGGCCTCGCGGCGGTCGATCTCGACCGTCCGATGGAGGCCGTCCGTGAGCTGCGCCGCTGCGTGCGCGAGCTCGGCTTCGCCGGGCTCCGGGTCGTGCCCTGGCTGTGGGGTGCGCCGCCGACCGACCGCCGCTACTACCCGCTGTACGCCGAGTGCGTCGAGCTCGGCGTCCCGTTCTGCACGCAGGTCGGGCACACGGGGCCGCTGCGCCCCTCGGAGACCGGCCGGCCGATCCCCTACATCGACCAGGTCGCGATCGACTTCCCCGAGCTCGTGATCGTCGGCGGCCACATCGGCTACCCGTGGACCGAGGAGATGATCGCGGTCTGCCGCAAGCACGAGAACATCCACATCGACACCTCGGCCTACACGACGAAGCGCCTCCCACCCGAGCTCGTCGACTACATGCGCACGGGCAGCGGGCGCCGCAAGGTCCTGTTCGGGACGAACTTCCCGATGATCCCCCACGCGAGGGCGCTCGACGGCCTCGACGATCTGGGCCTCGACGACGAGACGCGGGCTCTCTACCTCGACGGCAACGCGCGCCGCGTCTTCGGCCTGGACCCGGCCTCGCCGTGACGTCGACCGCCGTCGCGGCTACGCTCGCCCCACGGTGAGATGGCCCCTGCTCGACGGCATCGGTGACGAGGAGCTCCGCGAGTTCCAGAGCATCGCGCGCCGTCGGCGCTTCACGCGCGGAGAGGTCGTCTTCCACGAGCGCGACCCGGCGGACACGCTGCACCTCATCGCGAAGGGCCGCTTCGCGGTGCGTATCTCCACGCCGCTCGGCGACACGGCGATCCTCACCGTCCTCGGGCCGGGCGGCATGTTCGGCGAGCTCGCGCTGCTCGGCGGCGAGGACCCCCGGCGCAGCGCGACCGTCTCCGCGCTCGAGGCCGGCGAGACGCTGTCGGTGCACCGCCTCGACTTCGACGCCCTGCGCCGCCGCCACCCCGAGACGGCGGAGGTCCTCATCGCGATCCTCGCCGGGCAGGTCCGCCGGCTCTCCGGGCACCTCGTCGAGGCGCTCTACGTCCCCGCGGAGAAGCGGGTGCGCCGCCGGCTGCTCGAGGTCGCCGCGCTCTACGGGGACGGGGCGGGCACGGTCGTCCCGCTCACCCAGGACGACCTCGCCGACCTCGCGGGGACGTCGCGGGCGACCGTCAACCGCGTGCTGCGCGAGGAGGAGGAGCGCGGCACCGTCGCGCTCGGCCGCGGGCGCACCACGGTGGTCGAGCCCGACGCGATCGAGCGCCGCGGCCGCTGAGCGCGGGCCTACTTCCCGCGGGCCGATCCGCGCGTCGCGATCTTCACGCTGCGCCCGGCGCGGACGACGACGGTCCGGTTGCGGATCTTGTCGCGCACCCGCACGCGACCCTCGCGCACGGTGACGCGCGTGCCGTCGCACTGCAGCGTCGTGAGCCATCGGGTCCCGATCGCCGCGGCGGACACCGAGCCGGTCGCGGTCCGCCACCGTCCTCCGCGCTCGCTCACCCACAGGCGCCGGGACGCCTTCTTGCGCTTGCGCTTCGCCTTCTTCTTCGACGTCTTCTTCTTCGACGCGGCCGCGGAGGCGAGCGGGGAGCCCGGGCCGGCGACCGCTGCGCTGCGCGCGCTGCTCCCGCACCCGGGCAGGGAGGCGACCCGCAGCAGCGCGATCGGCTCGCGCAGGGTCCCGAGCTGGCTCACGGTGAACGGACCGTCGTACACGCGCGCGGTCTGCTGGTTGCCGGCCTGGTCGAAGGCGGTCGTGACGTCGAGCCGGCCCTTCGTCGCGTCGACGAACGAACGGACCTGGACGAGGTCCTGCTCGCGCAGCGGGAGCGGCACCGGCGTGCCGGCGGGCCGGACGGCGATCGTGCCGAACCCCGGGGTCACCCGGAACGAGCGGCCCGACACGGCCGGGGGGATCGCGCCGACGTCGCTCACCCGGCGGATCCGTGCGTTCGCGGAGTCGGCGACGACGAATCCGCCACCGGGGAGCGTCGCGACCGCCGAGGGGGCACGCAGCCGCGCCGTCTTCGCGGGCCCGCCGTCCCCGGAGAGGCCGCCGGTCGTTCCCGCAACGGTGAAGATCGTGCCCAGCGGAGTGATCCGGCGCACGCGATCGTTGCCCGTGTCGGCGACGAGGAAGCCGCCGTTGGGGAGCGGCGCGACGCTGAGCGGCGCGGTGAGCCTGGCGCCGCGGGCGGGATCGCCGTCCCCGGAGAGGCCGGGGGTGGTGCCCGCGACCGTCGTGATCGTCCCGTCGGGCGCGA
>JBFIDS010000144.1:0-7763 GCA_041603715.1 Paraconexibacter sp.
ACGAGGTCGATCACCCCGCCCGTTGACGTCGCGTTCACGTGATCGTCACCGCCGGCGACGCGCTCGCAGCGAAGGTGCGGGCGATGGCGCCGACGTCCGCCTCCCCCGTCGCGGTCATCCGTGAGCGCGACGCGCTCGTCCTCACGCGAGGACACCTGCGCGTCGAGGTGAAGGACCGCCCGTTCCGCGTCCACGTGCGCCGCGCGGGACACCGGCTCGTCCGCGGCCTCCACGTCTGGGCCTGCGAGGGGACCGTCGAGGACCGCTTCGTGCGCCACACCGAGGGGGTCGTCGCGAAGGAGTCCCGCGGCTTCCCGGAGCGCACGGTCGCCTCGTCCGTGCGGGCGGAGCGCGATGACGGCGTCCTCCTCGACCTCGTCCTCCAGGGCGGCCGCACCGCGACGCTCTCGATCGCCCTGCCCGGCGACGAGCACGTCGTCCTCGAGGCGGCCGCCGCCGGCGAGCCGCTGCGAATCGCGCTCGAGTGGGACACCCGCACGGGGGAGCGGTTCGCCGGGCTCGGTGCGCGGCACGCCCTCGACGTCGACCATCGCGGCCGCGCGATCCAGCTCGGCGCCGACCGCTGGTACACGGGGCCGTCGTGCCCCCCTGACCTGCTCGAGATCGGCGGGATCCCGCAGGGCGACTACGCGCCCGTCCCGTTCCTGCAGTCCTCCCGCGGGGTCGCGGTCGCGCTCGAGACCTTCGGCAACGGGACGCGCTTCGACCTCGGGGCCCGCCGCGACGCGACGGTCGCCAGCGTGCGCGCACGCAGCGGGCCGCTCCGCGCGCACCTGTTCACCGCGCCCGGCCCGGCCGCCCGGCTGCGGGCCGAACTGCGCCGCACGGGCATGCCGCAGCGCCTTCCCGCGTGGGCGTACGGCTTCTGGAAGTCGCGCGACGTGCACGAGCACCAGGACCAGGTCCTCGAGGACGCGACCGGGTGCGCCTGGCACGGGATCCCGCTCGACGCGATCGTCCTCGACTCGCCGTGGGAGACGAACTACAACACGTGGATCCCGAACCCCCACCAGTTCCCCGACTTCGAGGGGATGGTGGGCGCGCTGCGCGCCCGGGGCGTGCGGACCGTCGTCTGGGTGACGCCGTGGACGAACGTGGACTCGCGCGACGGGCAGATCCCGCCGGACCCCGGGTCGCGCAGGCTGCACCGCGAACCGGCCTCGAACTACGCCGCCGGGGAGCGCGAGGGCCACTTCGTGCGCGAGGCCGACAGGCGGCCGCTCGTGCGCAAGTGGTGGATGGGGACCGGATCGCCGATCGACTTCACGTCGCCGGAGGCGGAGCGCTGGTGGCGCGAGCAGGCGCAGCGCGTGTTGCGGATGGGCGTCTCGGGGATCAAGGCCGACGACGGCGAGGGCTACTACCTCGACGACGACGTCCGGTTCGCCGACGGCACGACGGGCGCGACGACCGCGTGGCGGTGGGGTGAGCTCTACCGGCGGTGCATGCGTCGTGCGCTCGACGAGGTCCACCCCGGGGACGGCGTCCTGTTCGGGCGCTCGGGGTGGAGCGGGCAGCAGGCCCACGGGATCCTCTGGGGCGGCGACCAGGCGAGCGACTTCTGGTCGCTGCAGGCGCTCGTGGCGAGCACGGTGAGCGCGGCCTCCAGTGGCTTCTCGAACTGGTCGCACGACGTCGGCGGCTACCTCGGCGACCGGGGCATCGACCGCTGTCCCGCGGAGCTGCTGCTGCGGTGGGCCCAGCTCGGCACGTTCACTCCGCTCATGCAGGCCCACGGCCGCCTGCCGCAGGAGCCGTGGAACTACGACCGCACGACGCTCGAGCGCTACCGCGGCTGCGTCGTCCTCCACGAGATGCTCGTGCCGTACATCCGGGCGTCAGCGGAGACGGCGGCCCGGTGCGGGCTGCCGATCGTGCGACCGCTGTCGCTCATCGCGCCGGAGGTCCCGGAGGCGTGGGCGGTCGCCGACGCGTTCGGGTTCGGTCCGTCCCTGTGGGTGGCGCCGGTCCTCGAGGAGGGTGCCCGCGAGCGCGAGGCGATCCTGCCGCCCGGCCGGTGGATCGAGACCTGGTCGGGTCGCGAGGTTCGCGGAGGACGGGAGGTCGTCGTCCCCGCCCCGCTCGACACGATCCCCGTCTGGGTCCGGGCCGGCCACATCGTGGTGACCCACCCCGCCGAGCACGTCGCCCGCGGCCTCGGGGACACGCCGGACGCCGCGCGCCCGTACGTCGCGACGCTGTGGGGGCGACCCCCTTGCGGGCGGGCCCTGGCCCGTCTCCCGGACGGCACGCGCGTGCGCTGGTCGCGCGCCGGCGGCTGGGCGGTCAGCTCACCCGACGGACGACCGCGGGACGTGCGGTTCGCGCAGCGCTGAGCCGGGCCGGCGCGCCGACCGCCGCCTACGCCGGCGCCGCCCCGACCGCCGCCTGCGTCCCCGGGTTCACGCGCTCGACGAGGTGCTCGACGAACCAGTCGCGGGCCGCGGCGCTGCCGATCTCGAACCCCTCCCCGGTGTAGGCGTCGAAGTGACCGCCGGGCACGAGGACGAGCTTCTTGGGGTGGGCGGCCGTCTCGTAGGCGGCCGTCGCCCACTCGCCCGGGGCAAGGCGATCGAGCGGCGCGACGACCATGAGCAGTGGCGTGGGCGCAATGAGGTGCAGGAAGCTCCCGGGCTCGTAGCCCCGGAAGAGCTCGAGCGACCGCAGCGTCACCTCGTTGCGCCACGATGGCGCGCGCGTGCGCTGCGCCTCGGTGAAGAACGCGTGCGAGTCGGCCGTCGGGAGCGCGCTCTGCTCGAGCGGGTTCTCGTGGACGACCGGCAGCAGGATCGGATCGGCGCCCTGCATCCTCGCCTGGCGGTCCGCCGCGAGCAGCGCATCCGTCTGCTCCCAGAAGTCGACGCGCACGAGCGTCTGGAAGTTGCGCGATCCGGAGATGAGCGGCACCTGCCCGCAGACCGCCTTCACCCGCCGGTCGACCGCGGCGGTCACGTACGCGTGCGCCCCGCCGTAGCTCGACCCCCACAGGCCGATGCGATCCGCGTCGACCTCCGGGCGGAGCTGGGCGTAGGTGATCGCATCCTGGATGCCGCGGATCTGCTGCCACGGGTCGATCTCCTGCCGCGGCGTGCCCGGGACGGGATCGCTCGCGCCGAACCCCGGGTGGTCGTAGACGAGGCACGCGAGGCCCGCATCGGCGAAGACCTCGGCGTAGCGGTCGAGGTCCATCTCCTTCACCGCCGAGAAGCCGTGCTGCAGGACGACGCACGCCGACTCCCCACCTCCTCCGCCGGCAGCCGGGATGAACCAGCCTCGGAGCACCGCTCCACCCTGGGTCGTGAACTCGATGTCCTCGCGCATGGCTCTCTCCTCGATCGGTCGGGTCACCCCGACCGTAGGCGGGGATCCGCCGTGACCGCTCGGCCCGCGGCGACAGCCCCCGGCGGCGTCGGTTGGCCGCGCGCGACAAGTCCGGCCCTCGCCGTGGCCCAGGTGACGCTCCGTGGACCCGGTCCGCGACCCGTGAGCTGGCGGCGCAGCGGGGTCCCGCGCTACCAGCCCGACCGGATCGTGTGCCGGGCGACTCCGAGCCAGTCGACCTCGGCGCCGAGCCGCGTCACGAGCGCCGCGGCCTGCCCCAGCGCCCGCAGCGGCCACAGGTCAGCGGGGACGACCATCGCGTGCGGGAAGAGACCGAGGAGCGTCTCCTCGTGCGCCTCGGCGCGCTCGATGGCCGCGCGGGCCGCGGCGACGTCGACGCGGACGGGACCCTCTGTCGCAAGCGGCCCCAGGAGCGCGCGGCCGACGTCGACCGCGACCGAGGCATGCGCCGGAGGGAGCGCGCCGAGCGCGACGATCGCCCGCGCGCCCGCAGCCGTGTCGTCCTGCGCGATCGCATCGAGGGCGTCGGCGACCGCGTCGGCCCGCGCGGCCGGGACCGGGGCGACACCCGATGCCTCGAGCACGACGAGCCGGCCGTCGGCGTCGAGGAGGACCGTCTCGGGCCGCAGGTCGGCGACGAGCGTGCCGTGCCGCGCGGACCCGGCGACGAACCTCACGATCAGGCGCGCGGCTCGCTCCCGCTGCGCGCCGTCGGTCAGCTCGAGCACCGGGGTGCCCTGCGGGTCGTCGCGGACGAGCACGCCCGGATGCGAGAGGTCCGTGTGGGGCGAGGCGACCGCGAGCTCCTCGTCGCGGCGCAGCGCTCGGAACAGCGTGCGCTGCGCGGAGGCGACGTGCTCGAGGTCGAGGTCGTCGAGCACCCGGTGGCGAATCTCGCGGACGATCGCGGGGATGTCGACGGCGGGGAAGGCGGCCCGCGCCGGCGCGACGAGGCGGTCGATGAGCGCGAGATCCGCCCGGACGAGGTCGGCGAGGCCGGGGCGCAGGACGGTGACGGCGACGGCACTCCCGTCGCGGACGCCCCGGTGGGTCTGCGTCGCGGCGTTCACGACAGCCGGGGAGGGGTCGAGCTCGTCCAGCTCGGAGGACGGCTTCCCACCCCAGGCGGCCTCGAGGACCTTCTCGACCTCCTTGATCGCGAGCGGAGCGACCTGGGCGGTGGCCTCCTCCAGCTCGGGCCAGAGCGACCGGTGCACGGGCTCGGGCAGGAGCCCGGGATCGAGGAGCGAGTGCGCGTGCGCAAGAGCGACCCGCGTCGACGTCGTGCCCCGCCCGATCGCTCGAGCGGCGGACGCGAGGGCGCGGAGCGCCTGGAGTTCGCGGTCGTCGGCCATCCCGGCAGACTAGGGGACCCACCCTGCGGGCCCGGGCGAGCGAGCTATGCGGCGGCCGCGGTGGCGCGCGAGCGCTCGCGGACGAGCAGCTCACTCGTGATTCGCTGCAGGCGGACCAACTCCGGCCGGTGGGACGGCGCGACCTCGAGCATCAGAGGCGCGCGGTGGGCGCGCACGATCTCGCGCACCCGGTCCCACGGCAGCGTCCCGGCGCCCGGCGGCAGATGGAGGTCGAGGCGCAGCGGATCGACACCAGGGAAGCCCAGGTCGTGCCGTCGCGCACCGAGGTTGTCGTGCAGGTGGAAGAGGACGACGGCGTCGGCGACGCGTCGCGTCACCGACTCGAGGTCCGTCCTGTCCAGCCCGCAGGTGATGTGCGCGTGGCCGAGGTCGAGCAGCATGCCGACCGCCGGGAGGTCGAGGCGGCGGACGAGGTCGTGGACGCGCAGCGGGTCGTGGCAGAGGCGTGCGGCGATCGGCGGGCTCGGATGGACCGGTGCGAGGTTCTCGACCGCGATCGTGACCCCGAGCGCGTGCGCCCGGCGGCCGAGCCGCTCGAGCGAGGCCTCCTCGGCCTGGACGCGCTCGCCCAGCGCGTCGGCGGCGGGCCCGTCGACATCGACGAGGTTCAGCCCGTGGTAGACGACGATCTCCGCGCGTGACTCCCGGGCGTAGTCGAGCAGCCCCTCGCCGGCCCGGTCGGCCCCGGGCGTGCCCAGCGTGAGGTCGTCGGGCCCGTGGAGGAGCAGCCGCAGGCCGCACGGGTCGAGCGCGGCGCGCAGCGCACGGGCGTGGCGGCGCATCCTCTCCCGATCGGCGAGCATCGCGATCGGCGGCGTGCGGACCTGGACCCACGCGAACCCCGCGGACTCCACGGCCTTCAGCCGGCTCGTCGTCGGCCACTCGTCCCGCGGGACGTCGATGCCGAGCCGGGGGCGGATCTCGGTCGTCGCGGGTCGGGCGGCACCGGGGCGGTCCATGAGCGAAGGCTGCCCGCCGGGAGAGGAGCCCACGTCACCGTCCGGTGACCGCGACGTGAAGAACGTGTGACGGGAGGACGCGCATGGGACATGCGTCCACCGGACGTCAAGAAGTGGGGAGGAACCGACGAGGAGTCCGTAGGCAGGGGGACTCTCTCCCGGCCCAGGAATCCCGCGGTGTCCCACCCGCGCTCGTCCATCCAGGAGACCCACACATGCAGCCGTCCGTCCTGCTTCGCCGGAGCACCACCACCGCCGCGATCGCGGCCCTCGCCATGGGGGCGACCGCCGCGACGACCGTGAGCGCCGCGTCGGCCGCGTCGGGAACCGCCACCGCGACCTCGAGCCCCGACCCGCGCCTGCTGGGGATCGTGCTGCCGATCCTCGACCCGATCCTCGAGCCGGTCCTCGACCCGATCCTCACCGTCATCGACGAGACGACGACCACCGAGGAGATCACCGGCCTCATCGGGGACCTCACGGCGCTCGAGCTCGGGACCCTGCTCGCCTACGCCGACGCGACACAGCTTACGGGCCTCCTGGAGACCCTCGACCCCGCGACGCTCACCGACGCGCTCGGCGCACTCGACCTCACGCTCCTCACCGCGCTGCTCGGCACCGCGACCGGCGGTGACCTCACGACGCTGCTCGGCGGCGTCGTCCCCGCCGATCTCGCCGGCGTCCTCGGCGGCCTCACCGGTGGCGACCTCACGAACCTCGTCGGTGCGCTCGACCCGGCGCAGATCACCCAGCTCCTCGCGCTCGGCGGCGCGGCGCCCGTCACCGAGCTCATCGGCGGGCTCACCGGCGTCCTCGGCGGCCTGGGCGGCGGGGACCCGACCGCGGTCCTCGGCCAGCTCACCGCGCTCCTCGACGGGGGCTTGCCGGCCGACCCCTCCGATCTCCTCGCGCTCGAGGGCCTTCTCGGCACTGTCAACGCGCTCCTCGTCTCGCTCGGCGTCGTGGAGCTCCCGGTCCTCGGCCCGCTGCTCGACTCGCTCACGCGCTCGTCGGGGAACGCCGCCGTCGACACGCTGATCGGGACGATCGGCACCATCCTCACCCCGGGTGGCACGACGCCGGGCGGGACGGCCCCGGGCGGGACGACGCCGGGCGGCACGACACCGGGCGGCACGACCTACATCTTCCTGCCCGGGGGTTCGCAGCCCGGCGGCACGACCCCGGGGACGAAGGCGAGGCGGCTCAACTACCGCGCGAACATCGGCCGACGCACGGTCTCCAAGACCCGCAGGAGCATGCGCTTCACGGTGAGCTGCCCGAAGAACGCGACCGCCGGCTGCGCGGTCAAGGTCAGCGCGATGCTCGCCGGCAAGAAGGTCCTGAAGACCCGCTGGGTCGTGCTCGCCCGCGGGAAGAGCACGGGCGTCACGTTCAAGCTCTCGAAGTCGGCGACGAAGCGGCTGAAGAAGAAGGGCGGGAAGGTCACCTTCCGCGCCGCGACCTACGGCAGCTCGAAGTCCGCCGTGAAGAAGTCGCTCACGGTGAAGAAGCCGAAGTCGAAGAAGAAGTCGACCAAGAAGCAGCGGTAACACGGGCCCGCGCGGCACGTTCGCTGGACATGGTCCAGCGAACGTGACCCGGGCGCGCCGAGGTGACCCGCGAGCCCGGGACCGAGCGAGGACGCTCGGTCGAGCGCGGCCCGCGGGCGCTCAGACGAGAGCTTCGGCCTCGAAGGCCTCGAGTGCCGCGTAGGCGTCCTCGACGGCGCGGCGGGCCGCGGTGTGCTTCGCCTCGGACTTCGCGCTCTCGTGCTTGGACGCCCACGCCTCTGGCGCGGCGAGCTCGTCCTCGACGCGCACGAGGGCGGCCTCGGCCTCCTCCACGGCCTTCTCGAGCTGCGCCTGGCGCTTGAGGCGGTTCTTCGACGGCGACTTGCGCGTCGCGGCGTCCGGGGACGCCCCCGGGGCCAGGGACGCCGTCGCGCCCGTTGCGCCGTTGCCCGCCTTCGACGGAGTCGGCGCAGGGTCCGGCGCGGCCGGGGCCGGGTCGGTGCGGCGCACCGCCATCCCGTCCGGCCGGCGCTCCTCCCCGCGCCCGCGGCGTG
>JBFIDS010000145.1:0-7687 GCA_041603715.1 Paraconexibacter sp.
AGCCCGCGGACGTCGTCGAGCGATCCCTCGCGCGCCCTCGCGCCCACCTCCTCGGCGGTCACGGAGGGGATCCCGCCCACCCCGGCTGCCTCCGCGGACCCGAGCTCCTCCTCGAGGCGCCGCAGCGGGTCGCGCAGCTCGAACTCGCGGAAGACCTCGCGCAGCCGCGACCGGTCCGGCTCGCGGGCGATCTCGGCCGTCGGGTCGATCTCGACCGGCACCTCGCGGTTCATCGTCGCGAGCTGCCGCGAGATGCGGGCGTCGTCGGCGTGGTTGGTGAGGTTCTCCTTGCGCTTGGCGCCGCTGATCTCGTCGACGGACGCGAGCACGGTGTCGAGGTCGCCGAACTGCTGCAGGAGCGAGGCCGCGGTCTTGTCCCCGATGCCCGGGACGCCGGGGATGTTGTCCGAGGTGTCGCCCTTGAGGCCGTAGAAGTCGGGGATCAGCTCGGGCGGGATGCCGTAGCGGTCGATGACGGCCTGGCGGTCGTAGCGCTTCGTCTCCGTGATCCCGCGCGCGGTCGCCATCACGGTCACGAGACCGTCGTCCCCGACGAGCTGGAACGCGTCCCGGTCGCCGGTCACGATCGTCACGGGAACCGGCGGGTCGCAGTGACGGGCCTTCTCCGCGATCGAGGCGATGACGTCGTCGGCCTCGAAGCCGTCCACGCGCACGTTGCGGTAGCCGAACGCGTCGACGATCTCCTCGAGGTGCGGCCACTGCTGCTTGAGGAGGTCGGGACGCGACGTGCGCTGCGCCTTGTACTCGGAGTAGACCTCCTTGCGGCCCGAGTGCCCTGCGTCCCAGACGACGATCGTCGGGATCTGCCCGTGTTCGGTGAGGATCTTCACGAGCATCGACGCGAAGCCGAAGATCGCGTTGGTCGGGAAGCCCGTTGACGTCGCGATCGACTCCGGCAGCGCGAAGAACGCCCGGTAGGCGAGGGAGTTGCCGTCGATGAGGAAGAGGGCGTCCGGGCGGTCGTCGGGCATCGGCTGCGACCCTAGCGAGCCCGGCGGCGCGCGCCGCGGAGCGCCGCGGGTGCCGGGTGCAGGGCGGGCGGGTTCCGGGTAGACGCAGGTCATGGACCTCCTCTCCCCCGTGAAGACGACGATCGCCATCGCGCGCCGCGGCGCCGGCGCCGGCGTCGATCTCCTCCACGACACGACCGACCGCATCCGCCGCATCACCGGGCGGGGCGGCGACGGCTCACCGACCTCCGCCTCGCAGCGCTCCCCGGCCCCGCCCCGCGCCTCCGAGCCGCCCCGGCCGGCCCCGGCGACCACCGGGACCCCCGTGACGCGGCGTCCCGTGACCAGCACGTCCGCGGCGCCCGCTCCCGCTCCCACGCCCACGGAGCCCCGTGCGCGCGACATGTCCCCGGACCCCGTCGCCGAGCCCCTCCACATCGACGAGGAGCCCCCGCGGGTCGTGCGGTCCTCGGCGGACCCAGGGGCCGAGGACGGGGTCGGCGCGACCATCCACGTCGAGGAGCCTTGGGACGGGTACGGCGCGATGACCGCCGCCGACATCATCGACCGCCTCGCCGTCGCCGACAGCGCCCAGCTCGCCGCCGTCCGGCTCTACGAGGGCACCCACCGAGACCGGCGCACGGTGCTCGCCGAGGTCGATCGCCGGCTCGCCGCCGTCGGCTGAGCCCGGCGCCGGGGGGGCGCTTGTAAGCTGCGCGGCCTCATGAGCCTCACCCCCTCCGCCCAGTACAGCCTCACGATCCGGGTCGAGATCGCGCACCAGCCGGGCATGCTCGGCCAGGTCGCCTCGGCGATCGGCCGCGCGGGGGGCGTGATCGGCGCGGTCGACCTCGTCGAGGTCGCCGACGACCTCCTCCTGCGCGACATCACCGTGGACGCCGCGGGACCCGAGCACTGGGACACGATCACGTCGGCGATCGAGGAGCTCGAGGGCGCCCGCGTCGTCGACACGACCGACCGCACGTTCCTCCTCCACGTGGGCGGCAAGATCGAGCAGCGCAACCGCGCGCCCCTCAAGACGCGCGACGACCTCTCGATGGCCTACACGCCCGGCGTGGCCCGGGTCTGCGAGGCGATCCACCTCGACCGCCAGAAGGCCTTCCAGTACACGATCAAGCGCAACACGGTCGCCGTCGTGAGCGACGGGACGGCGGTCCTCGGGATGGGGGACATCGGTCCGGAGGCCGCGATGCCCGTCATGGAGGGGAAGTGCTGCCTCTTCAAGGAGTTCGCGGGCGTCGACGCCTTCCCGATCTGCCTCGACACGAAGGACCCGGACGAGATCGTCCGCACCGTCCGCCTCCTCGCCCCCACGTTCGGCGGCATCAACCTCGAGGACATCTCCGCCCCGCGCTGCTTCGAGATCGAGGACCGGCTGAAGGCCGAGCTCGACATCCCCGTCTTCCACGACGACCAGCACGGCACCGCGATCGTCACCCTCGCCGCGCTCCTCAACGCGTGCAAGCTCACCGGCCGGGACCTCATGGACCTGCGCGTCCTCGTCACCGGGCTCGGGGCCGCGGGCGTCGCGGTCACGAAGATCCTCATGGAGGCCGGGGTGCGCCACGTCGTCGGCGCCGACTCGCGCGGCATCGTGAGCACGTCGCGCGAGGACTACCTCGACGGCTCGATGAACTCCATGAAGCGCTGGTACGCCGAGCATTCCAACCCGGACGGCATCACCGGCAGCCCGGCGGACGCCATGGAGGGCATGGACCTCTTCATCGGCCTGTCGGGCGCGAAGATCTTCCCGCCCGAGACGCTCGAGCGGATGAACAAGGACGCGATGGTCTTCGCGATGGCGAACCCGAACCCCGAGGTCGCCCCCGAGGACGCCGCGCGCTACGTCCGCATCGTCGCGACCGGTCGCTCCGACTACCCCAACCAGATCAACAACGTGCTCGCGTTCCCGGGCATCTTCCGCGGCGCGCTCGACGTCCGCGCGCCGCAGATCACCGAGGGGATGAAGATGGCCGCCGCCCGGGCGATCGCCAAGGTCATCCCGGACAGCGAGCTGCGCGAGGACTACATCGTGCCGTCCGTCTTCAACCGGGACGTCGCCCCGGTGGTCGCCGAGGCCGTCGCCGAGCAGGCCCGGGAGTCGGGCTTCGCCAACGCGGACGAGCACGCCATCGGCTTCGCGACCTCGGACGCCGAGCGCCTGCGGGCGTAGGGTCCGCACCGCGGGGTACACCGTCGCCGACGACCATGCGCGGGCAGGCCAACGCCGACGCGCCTGATCCCCGGTGAGCGGGGCGGCGTATCCCCCGCGTGAACCCGAACTTCCAGGAGGGCCCGACCGCATGAAGGTGACCGTGACAGGGGCGACCGGCCTCATCGGCACGAAGCTCGTCGCCGCGCTGAAGGCCCGTGGCGACGACGTGATCGTGCTGTCCCGCTCCCCCGAGAGGGCGAGCGCATCGCTCGGCGTCCCCGCGCTCGAGTGGGACGTCGTGAGCGGCCCGCCGCCCGCGACGGCCGTCGAGGGGCGCGATGCGATCGTCCACCTCGCCGGCGAGCCCGTCGCACAGCGCTGGAACGAGAAGCGCAAGGCCGCGATGCTCGAGAGCCGCGAGACCGGCACCTGCAACCTCGTCGAGGCGATCCGCGCCGCGACGGAGAAGCCATCGGTCCTCGTGAACTCCTCCGCCGTCGGCTACTACGGCAAGCACGGGGACGAGAGGATCCCCGAGTCGACCCCGGCCGGCGACGACTTCCTCGCTGATGTCTGCATGCGCTGGGAGCGGGAGGCGAACGCCGCCGCCGAGGCGGGTGTGAGGGTCGTGCTCATGCGCACCGGCGTCGTCCTCGACAAGGACGGCGGCGCGCTGAAGACGATGCTCCCTCCGTTCAAGGCCGGGGTCGGGGGGCCGGTCGCCGGCGGCGACCAGTACATGCCGTGGATCCACGCCGACGACATCGTCGGGCTCTACCTCACCGCCCTCGACGACACGTCGTGGACCGGGCCGTACAACGCGAGCGCCCCCGAGCCCGTGACGAACAAGGAGTTCTCCAAGACGCTCGGCAGCGTGCTGAAGCGCCCGGCGTTCGCCCCCGTCCCGGCGTTCGCGCTGCGCCTCCTGTACGGCGACATGGCCGAGATCGTCACGGAGGGCCAGCGCGCGGTGCCCGAGCGCCCGCTCGCGGGCGGGTACACGTTCCGGCACACCGAGCTGCGCCCCGCGCTCGCGGACGCTCTCGGCCGCGACTGACGGCCGACTCCGTGCGACCCCTGCACCGGTTGCAGCGGACGGACGGGTCGGTCGGTCAGACCGGGTCGGGCTGAGGATCCCCGGCCGCGTCGGTCGGGGCGGGGCGCGGCACCGGCTCGACGACCGGGCCGACGCTCTCCTCGGGCGGCCGCGTGACGACGCGGGTGACGCCGGCGGCGCGGTACGCCTCGATCTCGTCGAGCGTCTCGTGCTCCAGCAGATCCCGGACGAGCGAGTCGAGCTGGTCGCGGTGCTCGGTGAGGAGCATCGTCACGTCGTGGTGCGCGGTGTCGACGATGCGGCGCACCTCCGTGTCGATGAGCTCCTGCGTGGCCTGTGACACCGGGCTCGCCCCCGGCAGCAGCATGCTCTCGGACTGACGCGCCTCGACGGCGATCGGGCCGATCGCCTCGCTCATGCCCCAGCGCGTCACCATCCCGCGGGCGATGTTCGTGAGCATCTGGATGTCGGACTCCGCCCCCGCCGTGATCGTCCCGTAGACGACCTCCTCGGCGACGCGGCCGCCGAGCGCGACGAGGATCTTCGAGCGCAGGTACGCCTCGTCGTAGTTGTAGACGTCGCTCTCCGGCGCCGAGACGGTGACGCCGAGGGCCTGGCCGCGCGGGATGATCGAGACCTTGCGCACCGGGTCGGCACCCTCGGTGAGCATGCCGACGAGGGCGTGGCCGGCCTCGTGGTAGGCCGTCCGCTTGCGTTCCTCGTCGCTCATCACGACGCCGCGCTCGGTGCCGAGCATGATCTTCTCGAGCGCATCGGTGAAGTCCGAGAGCTGGATGCGCTCGTGCTTGCGACGCGCCGCGAGCAGCGCGGCCTCGTTGACGAGGTTCGCGAGGTCGGCGCCGACCATTCCCGGCGTCGTCGCCGCCATTCCCTCGAGGTCGACGTCGTCGGCGAGCGGGGTGGAGCGTGTGTGGACCTCGAGGATGGCCTTGCGCCCGACGACGTCGGGGGGCGAGATCTCGACGCGGCGGTCGAAGCGCCCGGCACGCAGGAGCGCGGGGTCGAGCACGTCCGGCCGGTTCGTCGCCGCGAGCACGATGACGCCCGACGTCGCCTCGAAGCCGTCCATCTCGGTGAGGATCTGGTTGAGCGTCTGCTCGCGCTCGTCGTGACCGCCGCCCATCCCGCCGCCGCCCCCGGAGCGCGACCGGCCGATCGCGTCGATCTCGTCGATGAAGATGATCGACGGGGCGGCCTTCTTCGCCTGCTCGAACAGATCGCGGACGCGGGAGGCGCCGACACCGACGATCATCTCGATGAACTCCGACGCCGAGGCGGTGAAGAACGCGGCGTCCGCCTCGCCGGCGGTCGCGCGGGCGAGGAGGGTCTTCCCGGTCCCGGGCTGGCCCGAGAGCAGGACGCCCTTGGGGAGCTTGGCCCCGAGCTTCTGGTAGCGCTCGGGGTTCTTCAGCATGTCGACGACCTCGGAGAGCTCGCGCTTGACCTCGTCGATCCCGGCGACGTCGGCGAACGTCGTGCGGACCGTCTGCTCGGGGACGAGCTTGGCCTTGGACTTGCCGAAGCCGCCCATCTGGTTCCCGGCGGCCCGGCGCATCAGGTAGAGGAAGCCGCCGAGGAGCAGGAGGGTCGGGAACAGCGCGAGCATGAAGCTCGCGAGCATCGAGCGACCCTGCGCCGCGGGCTCGGCGTTCACCTCGACGTTCTTCGAGACGAGGAGCTCGGACAGCTCGTCGTCGTTGGCGAAGGTCGGCACCTCCGTGGTGAACGTGAGCGTCGGACCGGTCTCCTCGCCCGGCGGGTCGACCTCCTTCTTGAAGTCGCCGCTGATCGTCTCCCCCTTCGAGGAGATCGAGGCGACGTTGCCCTTCTCGAGCTCCGTCAGGAAGGTCGGCGTGTAGGAGATGCGGCCCGGCTTGTCGCCCCCGGGCAGCAGCGTCGCGAGGAAGAAGTTCAGCGCGAGGAGGACGAGCATGATCGTGAAGAACCGCTGCCAGGAGAGGCCGCTCTTCATCGGCCCCTTCGGGGGCGGACCGCCACGGCCGTCGGGCGCCGGGCTCACCCGCCACGGCGGCTTCTCGTTGTCCGCGGACGGCCGCTTGTCCCGCCCGGGCATGCCCGGGCGCTGACCCTGCCCGTTCGACTGGTCGTTCGCGGCGCTGTGCCCGCGGTTGGACGCTCCCGGTTTCTCGCTCATCGCAGGCTTTCCATGGTACGCACCCGGCCGGGCGGGCTCGCAGCATGCCGCTCGCTTGCGCCAGGGATCGCGATTGCTGCCCTTCACGCGCGGGGGGGCGATGGGGTAGGAATGGCAACCACTGGTTCATCGAACGGGAGGGATATGCAGTGCTGAGCTTGCGAACGAGAAGGACGGCGGCCGTGTTGAGTGCGGCGGCGCTCGGGCTGGGATTCGCCGCCTGCGGCGACGACGACGACGACGGCGGGGCGGGCGGGGACACCGCCACGACCCCCGCGCAGACGACCGAGGCGCCCGAGGCGTCCTTCGATCTGACGATCGGGGATCTCGTCCCCCTCACGGGTGACCTGTCCGCATTCGGACCTCCGGGTCGCAAGGCCGCGGACATCGCGGTCGAGCAGATCAACGCCGCGACCCAGGCGGTCGGGGCCGACATCACCGTGAAGATCGAGCACTCGGACACCCAGACGCAGGAGCAGGCGGCCGTGCAGGCCGCGCGCCAGCTCATCTCGGGCGGAGCCGGCTGCATCGCGGGTGCGTGGGCGTCGAGCAACACGATCCCCGTCGGCACCTCGGTCGCGTCGCGTCAGCGTGTCCCGATCATCTCCCCCGCGTCGACGAACCCCGAGATCACGGGGCTCAACGACAACGGGTTCGTGTTCCGCACCGCCCCGTCGGACACCCTGCAGGGCCCGGCGCTCGCGAACACGATCGAGCAGGAGCTTGGCGACGCGACCGGCACGATCGTCCTCGCCGGCCGCAACGACGCCTACGGTGAGGGTCTCCTCGCCGCGTTCAAGGCCGCGTGGGAGGAGAAGGGCGGGAAGACCCGCGGTCCGATCCTCTACGACCCCGAGCAGCCGAACTACAACTCGGAAGCCTCCGAGATCGCCGAGGGGGCAGCGGACGGGTACGTCATCGTCGACTTCCCCGAGACCTACGCCCGGATGGGCGCTGCGCTCGTGCGCACGGGGAACTTCGACGCGTCGAAGCTGTTCGTGACGGACGGTCTCGCTGCGGACACCGTCGAGGACGTCGGCGCGCCGTCGCGTGCGCTCGTCGGGGCACGGGGCACCCGCCCTGGCGTCCCGGAGTCCGGTGACGTCGTGACCGGCTTCGCGGAGCTGTTCGACGCCGCCGGAGGACCTGAGCGTCAGTCGTTCGACGCTCAGAACTTCGACGCGGTGATGCTGTGCTTCCTCGCCGCCGTCGCGGCGGGCTCGGGCGAGGGTCCCGCCATCAAGGACAAGCTCCAGAGCGTGTCCTCGGCGCCGGGGACGAAGTACACCTACCTCCAGCTCGGCGAG
>JBFIDS010000146.1:0-7660 GCA_041603715.1 Paraconexibacter sp.
CCACGCGCTGTCGGCGCGCTGCTGCCAGAGCGCCGGGGCGCAGGCGGGCACGCAGAGCGCGGGGACGAGCACCGAGCCGTGGTTCGTCGCCGCCATCCCGACGACGTCCTGCACCATCGGGCGCACGTCGGGCCAGAAGCGCAGCGCCCAGCGCATGATCATCCCGCCCTGGCTGTGACCGACGATCGCGATCCGCCGTCCTCCCGAGAGCGCGTGGACCCGGCGGATCGCGTGGACGACGTACTCGGCCCGCGCCTGCATGTCGCCCATGTTCTGCGGATCGTCGACCTGATCGGACGTGCAGACCGGGAAGCCCCGGGCGCGCAGCGCGGGGACCCAGTTCCAGCCGAAGTTCTCCCGCGAGTTCACCGTCGTCGCCGGTGTGAGGAGCACGGGCGGCCGGTCGGCGGTCGCGACGTCGGCGCTGCAGGCGACGCTCGCATCGAGCTTGGCGACGGGCACCGACAGCGCGGGCCCGGGGGCGTCGACGGGCGCGAAGTCGCTCGCCGTGGCGACTCCCTGTCCGCCGGTGACGACGACCAGCGCGGCGAGCGCCGCGGCCCCCAGTTTCGTGCGCATCGGGCGACCCTACCGCCGCGCTCCGTGGGGGCACGTCGGAGGTCACGGGTTCCGGAGAACGTGATGCTGGGCACCACGCCGTCTCGGAGCCGCGACCCCCCGTGCGCGCGGCCTCACGCCGCGAGGCGCGCGCGGATCCCGTCGAGCAGCAGCTCCACCCCGGGACCCGTCACGTCGGTCGTCCCCATCAGCCGGACCGCGGCGTCGAGATGCGGCGGATCGGCGACGCCGAGGACGCCCGCGGTCGCCTCGCGCAGGGCCGCCTCGTCGGCGGCGGGTGGCGGGTCGACGCTCTCCAGGGCGATCCCCCCGAGCGTCAGTGCGAAGATGGCGGCGAACGCCTCGGCGGCGAGCTGCTCCCCGAGCCCGGCACGCACGAGAAGCGCCACGGCCTCGTGGGCGAGCGCGGTCGCGGCGGGTGTCGCGGGCGCGCCGAGGAGGACGGGGACCAGGGCGGGACGGGCGGTCGTCAGCGCGCGCAGTTCCGCGACCACGTTGCGGACGACGTCGTCCCACGGGCTCTCTCTGGCGCTCCTCGTCGTCGCCATGGATGCGACGATCCTCAACGTCGCCCTGCCCACCCTTGCCGCCGACCTCGCCCCGTCCGGGGTCGAGACGCTATGGATCGTCGACATCTACGGGCTCGTCCTCGCGGGCCTCCTCGTCGCCATGGGCGGCCTCGGGGACCGCATCGGACGGCGTCGGCTCCTGACGATCGGCCTCGTCCTCTTCGGCCTGGCGAGCGTTGCCGCCGCCCTCGCGCAGACGCCGGCCCACCTGCTCGTCGCCCGGGCCGCCCTCGGCGTGGGCGGCGCGATGCTCATGCCGAGCACGCTGAGCATCCTGCGCACCGTCTACACCGACGCGCGCGAGCGCACGATCGCGATCGGCATATGGTCGGCCGTGGCGAGCGGCGGCTTCGCCCTCGGCCCGATCGTCGGCGGTGCCGTCCTCGAGATCGCCCCGTGGGGGTGGGTCTTCGCGATCAACGTCCCCGTCGTCCTCGTGGGGCTCGTGCTCGTGTGGCGCATCGTGCCCGAGTCGCGCAACCCCGACCCGGGCCCGTGGGACATGCCCGCGGTCCTCCTCAGCGTGAGCGGGATGCTCGCCCTCGTGTGGGCGGTCAAGCACGTCGGTAAGGACGGGCTCGACCTCATCGGCCCGCTCGCCGCCGCGGGCGGCGCGTGCGCGCTCGCCCTCTTCGTCCGGCGCCAGGCACGGTCGCGGACTCCCATCCTCGACGTCACGCTCTTCCGCGACCGTCGGTTCGCCGGCTCGGCCGTCGCGGTGCTCTTCGTCTTCTTCGGCTTCGGCGGGATGCTGCTGCTCCTCACTCAGTTCCTGCAGATCGTGGAGGGCCACGGCCCGCTCGCTGCGGGCGTCCGGCTGCTCCCGCTCGCCGCAGCGGTCGCCGTCGTTTCACCGGTCACCCACCTGCTCGTCGAGCGGCTGGGGGCGAACGTCGTAGTGGCCGGCGGCTTCACGCTCGTCGCGGCCGGGCTCGCGGTCGTCGGGACCCTCGAGCCGGGGGACGCCGAGCTCGTTCTCGTCCTCGGCCTCGCGCTCACCGGAGCGGGCGGAGGCCTCGCCGCGACGGCAGCGAGCGCGGCGATCATGGCCTGCGCCCCCGTCCGGCGGGCCGGTGGCGCCGCAGCCGTGCAGGAGACCGCCTATGAGCTGGGCGGCGCGCTGGGCGTCGCCGTCCTCGGGTCCGTCATGGCCGCCGCCTACCGGGCGGACCTCCCGCGGGACGTCGGCGCGGCGGTGCGCGACGGCCTGCCCGGCGCGGCAGCCCTCGGCGACCCCGGTGTCCTCACCGTCGCCACCGAGGCGTTCCTCACCGGGCTGGGGACCCCATGGACGTCGCCGCGATCGTCACCCTCGTGGGAGCCGTGCTCGCCGTCAAGCTCCTCCCGGGCCGCGGCCCGGGGGTGACGCCCGCCGCGGCTGGCGTTGTCGGGTCGGCCGACGGCTGACGCGTCCCGTCGGTGACGCGGGCCCGCGGCTACGCGCGGGCGGCCGAGGCGTCCGCCGTCGTACGCGTCCCACCGAAGTGCCGCCGCAGGAACGCGACCTGGTGCGCGAGCACGCTGTCGAACCACTCGCGGCCCGGATAGACGTCGAAGTGGTCGCACGGGTAGTGATGGACCTCCGCCCGCGCCTTCTCCGCCGCCTTCGCCTGCGCGGCCGGCGGAGCGCTGTGGTCGTCATCGGCGACGTGCACGAGGGTCGGGCAGCGCACCGACGCCGCCTTCGCGACCGGGCGGTGCAGGCCGACCTCGAGGAAGAACCGCGCCGCGACCTCGTTGCGCCACGTCGGTCCCGCCATCGATGTGTAGTCCGCGAGGGCACCGGGCGCGGTGAGCGCCGCGGCGCCGCCCGGCTCGGCGACGACCGGGGCGAGGAGCGGGGGGCGGCCGCGCAGCGCGCCGACGGCGTCCCGCAGGCCGAGCGCGGTGAGCCGCGCCCCGTGGAGCGGCCCCTCGGTGCGCAGGATCGACAGGAGCGCGGCGAAGCCGTCCGCCGCCGGCGTGACGGAGATGACACCTCCGAGCCGCGGGTCGGCCGCCGCGACCTGCAGCACGAGGCCACCGGCGAACGAGCTGCCCCAGGCGACGATGCGGTCGGGGTCGATCCCGGCGAGGCCGCGCGCGTGGGCGATGACCGCGGCGTAGTCCTCGCGCTGACGCCGCGCCGCGGCGAGCTGCCGCGGCTCGCCGCCGCTCGCGCCGAAGCCGCGGTAGTCGAAGGCGAGAACGTCCGCACCGGCGGCGGAGAGGCCCTCGGCGAAGCCTTCGAGCCCGCTGTCGCGGGTCGCGCCGAGACCGTGCGCCATGACGACGCACGGCCGCCCGGCCGGTCCGGCGAGAGCCTCGGACCCCGCCGGGTAGTGCCACACGGCGAGGCGCTCACCGGCCGCGTACACGTCGATGTCCTGTCGGGTCGTCATCCCTGTCCTCCGTAGATCGTCGTCATCCAGAGCCATGTGAGCGTCGCGACGACCTCGTCGTCACCGGCGGCGTCGTCCCCGGCCCGCACCATCCGCTCGAGCGTCCGCTCGTTCGCCGCGAGGAGGACGTGCGCGACCCGCTGCGGGTCGGGCCCGCCCACGGCCCGGCCGGCGGCGCGCTCGCCGGCGATCGCGCCCGCGCTCGGCGCGGCGAATGCGTGGATCGATTCGTCCCAGAGCACGCGCGTCGCGGGATCGGCGTCGCGGGCGTCGAGCAGCGCGACCATCAGGTGACGGTGCTCGCGCCAGGCGCGCACGGTGTTCCCCAGCGCCGGCGCCACCGCTGCGACACCCGTCGCGGTGCCCTCGAAGAACGCCGAGGCGCCACTCATGATCTCGTCGAAGAGCTCGCCGAGCAGCTCCGCGACGGCGGCCTCCTTCGTCGGGAAGTAGAAGTAGAAGCCCGAACGCGTGACGCCCGCCGCCTCGGTGATGTCCCGGACCCCGATGCTCGCGAGCGGCCGCTCGCTCAGGAGCGCCGCGAGCGCGTCGAGCAGCGCGGCACGGCGCTGCTCCCCCCGCGGACCCCGGGTCGCCACCGTCTCCGCGGCGCTCGTCGTCGTCTCAGGCGGCACCGGCACCGACCTGGGCCGCGGCGCGACCCGCGAGCTCGATCGGGCCGAGCCTCCGCGCCCGTTCCCGACCCGCGGGCATCTCCCGCGCGCGGATGTCGTGCTCATAGACGAAGTAGTCCGCCTGCTGGGTATGGCGCGGCCGGTCCGCGTAGTGCTTGACGTGCTTGGCGTGGTCGGCCTCGATCCCCGCCTCCATCTCCTGCGCCGAGGGCGGTCGGTAGAGCCCGCCGAGATAGCGGGCCATGAGCTTCGCCTGGATCTCGATGAAGGGGAAGAGCGTCGGGATCGCCTGCGCGAAGCCGATGAGCACCAGGTCGTCGATCCCCGGGACGAACATGCGCTTGTAGAGCGGGAGCCGGTTGTCCGGCGCGCTGAGAAACTCGGGGTCGAGGAACGGGAACGTGATGTTGTAGCCCGTCGCGTAGATGATCGCGTCGGCCTCGACGCTCGTGCCGTCCTCGAAGACGACGGTGCGCCCGGCGAGGCGGCTCACGTTCGGCTTGGCGATCGCGTCGCCCGAGCCGAGGCGCAGGAGCAGCTCGCTCGAGACGGTCGGGTGCGCCTCGAGGAAGCGGTGGTCGGGGGTCGGGAGGCCGTACTTCTCGGGCTTGCCGGAGATGAGCCGCGGCAGGCCGCGCGCGAGTGCGCGCTGCAGGCCCATCGGCACGTGCGGGTTGGAGCGGGCGATGCGGTCGAGCGGCTGGCCGAAGATGTACTTCGGCATGACCCAGGCGCCTGAGCGCGTCGAGAGGTAGACGCGGTTGCCGTTGGACTTCTGCGACAGCTCGCTCACGATGTCGGCCGCGCTGTTGCCGATGCCGACCACGACGATCGTCTTGCCGCGCAGGTCGAGCGGCTCGGACGGGTCGATGTAGTGGTGCGAGTGGATCGTCTCGCCGGTGAACTCGCCGGGGAAGTCCGGGTAGCGCGGGTCCCAGTGGTGGCCGTTGCCGACGACGAGGACGTCGAAGCGACGGGTCGCGCCCGCGTGGTCGATGATCTCCCAGCCGCCGCCGTCGAGTCGGCGGGCGTGCTCCACCCCGTTGCGGAACTCGATGCGCTCGTGCAGCCCGAACGTCTCGGCGTAGAGGTCGAGGTAGGACTTGATCTCCGTGTGGTGGGGGAAGTCGGGGAACTCCTCGGGCATCGGGAGGTCCCTGAAGGAGAGGAGATCCTTCGAGGTGTCGATGTGGAGCGAGCGGTACGCGCTCGAGTGCCCGTTCGGGTTGCGGAACGCCCAGTTCCCGCCGATGCGGTCCGACGTCTCGAAGCAGGTGTAGTCGATCCCGTAGTCGGCGAGGGCCTTGCCCGACGTCAACCCGCTGATCCCGGCGCCGATGATCGCCGCCGTCGGTCGCTGCGTCACGTCTCTCTCCCGTCTGGCTCCCTGGACGACCCGAACGTACCCGCCTGACTTGACAGGTGTCAAATATCGCGGCGCGCCGCCACCCTCGAGCGGCACGCTGACCCCGGCCTCACCACGGCGGGCGCGCGCGCAGCGCCGGGATCGCGATGCCCGCGAGGCCGCGCAGGAACGCGACCGTGAAGTTCATGTAGTCGAAGTAGTCGCGCCAGACGGTGATCTTCCCGTCGCGGACCTCGAAGCGGCCGCAGACCCAGAACTGCGCGCGGAGCGGACCGACGAGGAGGACGTCCGTGCGCTCGGTGAGGACGACGCCGTCCTCCTCGGAGATCGCGTGGAAGTAGACCTCGAAGCCGGCGCCATCGCGGCCGAGCGTCGCCCGCGCGATGCGCTCGACGGCGCGCCGGCCGTTGATCGTCGGCAGCGAGACGTTCGTATAGGCGACGTCGTCGTGCAGGAGCCGGGCGGCGCCGGCGATGTCGTCGGCGGCGAGTCGGTCGAGGAACGCCTGGACGACGGCGGTCGGGCTGGAGGGGTCCACCGAGGCGGCGGACCCGTTGGACGTGACAGTCGCATGCTCGGACATCGTCCGAGCCTAACGGCCGATGGGCGCACCGCCACGCGGTCCGGGTGGCGTCGGCCGCGCGACTCGGTCACTCTGGGGAGCGTGACCCCGAGCGATGACGCGCCGCAGAGCGCCCCGGTCGCTCCGATCACCCCGCAGGGATCGATGTCCCGGGGCGACGTCGTGCGGCGCGCGGCGCTGCTCGCGCTCATGGGCGTCTCCCTGTACATCCTCGCCCCCACTCTCATCGAGGTCTTCTCGAGCTTCGACCGTCTCGCCGACGTCGAGCCGTGGTGGTTCGTCGCGATCATCGGCCTGCAGGTGGGAAGCGTCACGTGCCTGTGCGCGATCCAGCGGCTCGCCCTGCGGACCGACGAGTGGTTCCCGGTCGTCACCTCCCAACTCGCCGGCGCCGCGTTCGGGCGCGTCGTCCCGGGCGGCGGGGCGACCGCCGCGGCGATGCAGTACTCGATGCTGCTGCGGGCCGGGCTCCCCGCCTCTCGCGCCGCGAGCGCGCTCACCGCGACGCAGCTCCTGCTGCTCGCCGGCCTGCTCGCCCTCCCGGTCCTCACGCTTCCCGCGATCGCGGCGGGCGTCGCCGTCCCCGATTCGCTGGAGGCGATCCTCTGGTTCGGGCTCGGGACGTTCGTGATCCTCTCGGTCCTCGGCGGCACGCTGCTCGCGCGCGAGCCGGTCCTACGCCGGATCGCGACCCTCGTGCAACGCGCGAACAACCGGGTCCGCCGCCGTCATCCCCGCGACGACCTGCCGGACCTCCTCGCCGCCGAGCGGCGGATCATCCTCGGCGTCCTCGGCCGTCGTTGGTGGGAGGCACTCCTCCTCACCGCCGGGAAGTGGATGCTCGACCTTCTCACGCTCATGGCGGCGATCCTCGCCGTGGGGGGCGAGCCGTCGCCGATCCTCGTGCTGCTCGCCTACTGCACGTCGCAGATCCTCGTCCAGGTCCCCGCCACGCCGGGCGGTCTCGGTTTCGTGGAGGCGGGGCTCACCGCGACGCTCGCGCTCACCGGGATCACCGCGGGGGAGGCGGTCGTCGCGACGCTCGCCTACCGCCTCGCGAGCTACTGGCTGCACCTCCCGGCGGGCGCGATCGCGGCGACCCTCCACCGCCGGCGCTACCAGGGGGCCCGTGCCGCGCCGGAGGGGGTGCGCGTCACATCGGGGTGAGCGCGCGGGTGTCACCCCGGCCGCTCGTCCGATCACGGCCGCCACGAGCGTGAGCGGGACCGGGGACATCCGGGTGAGCATGCCCGCACCCGCGGGCCGCAGCCACGAGAATGCCGGGATCGCGCGCCGCCAGCCCCGAGATCTCGTCATCGCCCGCGCGGGCGACCTCGTCGTGGAGCGCGACCCGGAGCGCCCGTCGGGCCGCCTCCTGCGCCAGGACGACATGGACGCCTCGTACGTCGACCTCGCCGATCCCACCCACCTCGAGTTCGACTACCTGCGCTGGGCGCGCATCCTGCTCGCGGCGGCCGGAGCGCGCCGCGTCGTCCATGTCGGCGGCGCGGGCTGCGCGCTCGCCCGGGCGCTCGCGGCCGCCGATC
>JBFIDS010000147.1:0-7659 GCA_041603715.1 Paraconexibacter sp.
ATCGTCGCCGCGGCGCGCACCGGCACGGCGGCGACGGCCGGCGCCGCCGACGTGGCGGCCGCCGCGGGCACCGCACAGACCGCGAACCGCGCCGCGACCGTCGACACGCTCACGCCCGCCGGGAAGATGGCGTTCGTCGACCCGAGCGCCTCGAACGCCGACCCGAACGCAGCGCGGACGGCGGCGACCGAGATCCCGCTCTTCACGCGGGCTCCGTTCACCGTCTACGCGAAGTGCTTCGTCGATACGACGGCGAACACGACGCTCGCCGAGGCCTACGTCCGCACGACGCAGAGCGGCGCGATCTTCGACGGGCAGACCGACCTGCTCGACGGCGACCCGGCCTACCTCGATACCGGGACCGCCGAGACGGACCGCCAGATCGACACGGCGAGCTCGGGGACGAACAGCACGACCGTCGACCTCGACGAGGACCTCAGCAGCCTCGTCGCCCCGGACGGGACGATCGTCCAGTGGCAGACGCAGGTCGCGAGCAAGCACGGCGCGGCCCCGGGCGGGGACGGCCCGTTCGGCGCAGGGAACCGCTGCGGGTTCGCCTACACGATCATCGGCTGATCGATCCGCACCAGCGCGGCCGGGCCCTCAGCGGTCCGGCCGCTGCGGGTGCACGTCGTCGATCGTCGTGAGCGCGACGTAGGGAGCGCCGCCGATCGCCTCCCGGATGCGCTCGGCACCGCCGGCGAGGCGGTCGAGGACGCTCACCACCCCGACGATCGTGCGGCCCTCCTCGTTGAGGGCGTCGATCGCCTGGAGCGTCGAGCCGCCGCTCGTCACGACGTCCTCGACGACGAGGCAGCGGTCGCCGTCCTCGAGGAACGGGCCCTCGACGCGGCGTTGCAGACCGTGGGCCTTCGTCTCCTTGCGGATGAAAAAGGCCTTGACGTCCGCCCCGGCGGCGAGCGCCGAGCAGGCGACGGGATCGGCGCCCATCGTGAGCCCGCCCACCGCGGTCGCGTCCCACTCCTGCGCATAGGAGGCGACGAGCTCACCCATCGCGGCGAATCCCGGGGGGCGCAGCGTCGCGCGCTTGCAGTCGACGTAGTACTGCGCGGTCGCGCCGCTCGCGAGGACGACCTCGCCGATGACGAGCGCATGGGTACGCAATTCGTCCACGAGACGGGCACGGGCATCGAGGCGATCCATGCGGCGTACGCTACTCAGGGAGTGCTCGAGACCCCCCTGAGACTCGCGTCGGTCCTGCTGTGCACCTTCGCGATGCTCGGCTTCACGCTGTTCGCGATCGACGAAGCGCGGTCCGCGAGCACCGATAGCGCGGCGCAGGTCGCCGGCCGTGCCGCCGGCATCGCCGTCGACCCGTCCCCCGAGGAGGAGCGTACGCGCGAGCGCGCGAACGGCGCGCTTCACGAGGCGATCGACGACGTCAACGACGTCACGCTCGCGCCCTTCGGGGGGATCGTCGCCGACGACGCCGACCGCTGGGTGCGGCGCGGGGTCCCGCTCGCCCTCGCCCTCGCCCTCTACGGGCTCGGGCTGGGCATGCTCGCGCGGTACAGCCGCGGCCGGGCGTGACGCGCACCCGGACCGGGCGCCGCAGGGTCAGCGGTAGGTGTCGATGATCATCCCCATCCGCGTCCAGTTGCGGATCGAGAGCGCGTCGGGGATCGGCACCCGCAGGCACCCGTGGCTCGCCGGGTGGGTCGGCACGCTCTTGTAGCCGTGGATGGCGTAGCCGCCCTTGAAGAACGCGGAGTGCACCATGCCGCTCGCGAGCGTGCCGATGTCCCGACGGTAGACGCGAAAGCTCCCGAGGATGGTCGGCGTCGAGGGCGCACCCGAGCTGATGTGGTAGATCCGCTCGACCTTCCCGCCCTTGCCGATGAGCGCCATGACCTGCTTGGAGATGTCGGCCTCGATGTGACGGCCGTGTTGCGGGAAGCGGACGCGGAAGCGTCCCTGACCGCGGGCGAGCCGGCGGAAGACGGCGGTGTCGGCGACGGTCGTCCGGGCGATGCCGACGTTCTTGCGGAACGCGAGCACGGCGCGTGCCGTGCGCGCATCGAACACGCCGCGCTTGCCGACGACGTACCCGTGCCGGGCGAGACGCTGCTGGAGCACGCGGACCGCGGTGCCCGACGACCCCCGTGACGCACGGCGCGGGAGCACCTCCACGGTGCGCTCCTGCGCGACCGCCGTCGCGAGCTCGGGCGTCGCGCGGTGCGAGGCCCGCACGGTGATGCGCCCCGGCTTCTTCGTACGGAACGAGACGGCGAAACCTCCGCTCCGGCCCGTCGACGACGGCTGCACGAGCACGTCCTTGGCCGAGAGCCTCTTGCCGCCACGGTAGAACCGCACGGTGACGCGCTGCCCCGGGACGTGGGGCGTGAGGGTGCCGCGCACACGCCACTGGTCGCCGGCGAGGACGCTCGCCTCCTTGCCGTTGACCTTCTCGGGCTCGATCGTGAGGACCCCTTCGACCGGCGCCGCGGGGGCGGGGGGCGGAGCCGGAGCGGGAGCAGGAGCCGGAGCGGGAGCCGGCGGCGGGGCGGGCGCCGCGCCCTGGGCGACGGAGGGCGCGCACGTCAGCGTGGCGAGGGCGGCGAGGAGCGGGAGCGAGGAGCGGTGCATCGTGCCGGGATCGTATCCGCCCGCTGGGGCCGCGCCCACCCCCCTGGTGACGAGATGCGACGCATCGATGCAGTTGACGCCGACCTCGCCGCGCCCCTCCCCGGTGCGCGGACGCCGGGCGGATCAGACCGGCGAGGGTTGTGGCGGCGCCGGGCCCGCCACTGCGCGCACCGCGAGCCCGAAGAGCGCGATGACGAGGAGCGCCCCCGCCGCGGTCACGGGGATCTGCCAGTCCCAGTCCTGCGTCGCCCCGAACGCGACCGAGTTGTTGAGGCAGTGCAGCACGATCGGCGGCCACAGCGACTTCGTCTTCACGTAGAGCAGGCACAACACGATCCCGAAGATCGCGAGCGGCACGAGGAAGCCCGCGGGGGACCCGCCGGCGTGGATCCCTCCGAACACGACCCCCGTGATGATCGCGGCGGGCCAGATCCCCCGCCAGTTGGCGACCGCGCGGAAGAAGAACCCGCGGAAGAACAGCTCCTCGCCGATCGGGGCGACCACGGTGACGAGGAACGCGACGGCGATGAGCGCGGCCGTCGACTCGTCGACGCCGAGCTCGGTCGGCAGCGTGTCCTCCTCGTCCTCGAGGCCGAGGGCGGCGACCCAGATCGCGCTGAGCGCGACGAAGGAGATCCAGGCGAGGACGGTCCAGCCGATCGTGGGTCCGATCCGCACGCCCCGGCGCAGACCGAACTGCCACGGCTGGGGCGGTGTGACCTTCGCCGCGAGGAACCACGCGGCGCCGAGCAGGCAGAGGTTCTGCACGACGGTCGCGCCGATCGTCACGCCGGGGGACGGATCCTCGAAGTCGCTCCCGAACGCCGTCCCGAACCCGGCGACGACCACGTAGCCGAACATCGCGAGGCCGAACCCGATGATGAGGGCGGTCGGGCCCATCCAGGGCCGCCAGCGGGGTCGGCCCCCACCCGCCTCGACGCCGTCGGGCAGCTCCGGGTGCTCGGGCGGCGGCGCGGTCGCGCCGTACGCCGGACCGACGACGGACGGGAAGGCCTCCGGGCGGTCTCCGATGTCCGTCATCCGCCCTCAGGGTAGATGACGCGCGCCTTCGGTTCGGCCGTGCGGGGCACCGCCGTCGCCCAGGAGGCCGCGGAGGTCCGGCATGACCTCGACGCCGTCCGGCATCGGCGGCGCGGCGCCGAACCGGTCGACGAACACGACGGGGATCCCTGCCGCGCGCCCGGCGTCGACGTCCACCGCCGTGTCGCCGACCATCAGCGCCTCTCCGGGTCCGACCCCGGAGCCGACGCGGCGCAGCGCCCGCAGCAGCAGCTCGGGGCCGGGCTTCGAGACCCCCTCCTCGGCGCTCGTGAGGACCGCGGAGACGAAGCGGTCCAGCCCGAGGTCGCGGACGACGTCGTGCAGCGACACGTCCCAGTTGCTCACGACGACGAGCGTCGCGCCCCGTGCCCGCAGGCCGCGCAGGACCTCCGGCACCTCGGGGTAGAGAGAGAAGCGCAGCGACTCGAGCATCGCCGCGAGCACCTCGTCGTGCGAGAGCCCGCCGAGCGCAGCACCGAGCTCCCGCGCGACGATCCGCGCGCACTCGTCGCGCAGCGCCTGCAGAGAGGCGGCGTCACGCGCCGTCTCGCAGTGGGCGCGGTAGTGCGTCATCTCGGCGACCATCGCGTCGCGTGCCGCCTCGAGCTCGACCGTCACGCCGCGGCCCGCGAGCGCGTCGACGAGGTACGGCCACGGCTCCTCGAGCGCGACGAGCGTGCCGAGCGCGTCGAGGAGGACGACCTCGGCCGGACCCTCGCCCGTCATGCGACCCAGTGCCACGTGGCGAAACGCGCGCTGAACACGGCGAGGAGTATCGCGCTCGTGCCGAGCAGGAGGCGCGCACGCCAGGGACCGCCGCGAGCGAGCCACCAGCCCGCCCACAGGAAGATCGGGAACAGCACCGCGAGGAAGCGTGGGAGGGACATCAGAGGCTGCGGCGTGACGGGTGTCGACAGCGGCAGGGCGATCGCGACGAGCGCGTACGCGCCGTACGCCGGCGGGAGCCGGCGGACGACCCCGACGAGGGCGGGGATCGCGACGAGGAGGAACGCGAACAGGATGAGGTTGTCCTGCGCGACGACGAACGGATCGCCTCCGGCCTGGGTGAAGAAGACAGGGTCCCGGGCGCCCGAGAGGAGCTGGCGAGCGCCCTGAACCGCGGCGACGGTCCCGTCCCACACGCCGACGAACGGGCCCGAGAACTCGCGAAACCACTCCTGCTGGGCGTCGAGGGGGGCTCGGGCGTCGTCGCGGGTGACGAGGAACCACCCGGAGAACGCGAGCGGCGCGGCGGGCACGAGCGCGAGCCACGCCCCGCTCACCGACGGCCACGCCGACCCGGTGAGCGCGCGACGCTCGCGAAGATGGAGGAGCACGAGCGGGATGAGCAGCACGACCCCTGCGCTCCGCGTCCCCGCGGCGAGCGCCCCGAGGACCGCGGCCCAGGCCCAGTTCCCCGACCGGGCGGCGAGGAGGGCGCCGACCGACAGCGCGAGGTAGAGCCCCTCGCTGTAGACGGCGGTGTGGAAGAACGCCATCGGGAAGAGCGCGCACGCGAGGACCGCGAAGCGAGCCGCGCGTTGCGAGCCGAGCTCGATCTGCGCGAGGCGGTGCAGGAGGACGAGCGCGACCGCGAACGCCACCCAGGACACGAGGATGCCGCCGAGCAGCGACGACCCGACCGGGGCGCCGAGCGCCCGGGCGAGGAGCGGGTAGAGCGGGAAGAACGCGGGCCGGGCCGCGTCGTCGCCGTACCCGCCGTCGGCGATCGCGAGGAACCACGTCGAGTCCCATCGCGCGTGCGGCGCGAGGAGCGCGTCGAGCAGGCCGTCGTCGGCCGCGGTCACCGCGCCGGGATCGAAGTCGCGGGCGCGACCCGAGAGCCCGAGGACCGCGGCGGAGCCCGCGCCGCTCAGGAGCACGAGCAGGCGGGAGACGACGAGGGCGAACGCGGCGTCGCGCACAGCGGCCGCCCACCCGGGTGAGAGCCGGCCGACGAGCGACGGAGCGCCCGGGCCCGCGCCGGCCACGTGGGCCACGGCGGAGGGTCCGGCGTCGGCTCTGCCGTCGGGCGTCATGCCGTCCCCATCCTCGCGGAGACGGCCGGCCGCCGCGTCGACCCGGTGGCGGGACGCCATCCTGCAGGGCCGAGGACCCTGTCTCGCTACCATGGGCGGTTCCGCCGATGTCCCGACGCGAACGACAGCGGCGCCGGCGCCGCAACCGCGGCGGCCCCGGCCGCATCATCTTCCTGACGCTCGGCGTGTCCTTCGCCGCGCTCACCATCGGTGCCATCTCGGCCGTCGGCTACGTGATCGGGATCGCCCGCTCGGGCCCGAGCCTCAGCGAGCTGACGCTCAACGACCCGGGTCAGAACAGCGTCGTCTACGCGAAGGACGGCACTCGCCTCGGCTTCATCCAGGCCGACATCCTGCGCCTGCCGGTCCCGTCCAAGTCGATCCCCAAGGTGATGATGGACGCGACGGTCGCGATCGAGGACCGGCGCTTCTACGAGCACCAGGGCGTGGACTTCGAGGGCGTCGTGCGCGCGGGGATCAAGAACATCCAGAGCGGCAAGACCGTCCAGGGCGGCTCGACGCTCACGATGCAGCTCGTGCGCAACCTCTACACGGAGGACCGCAGCCAGGACTTCAAGCGCAAGATCCGCGAGGCGAAGCTCGCCGAGGAGCTCGAGAACGTCCACTCCGGGCCCAAGGGCAAGAAGTGGATCCTCGTGAAGTACATCAACTCGGTCCCGTACGGCACCGTCGGCGGGCAGAGCGCCTACGGCGTCCAGGCGGCCTCCCGGCTCTACTTCGACAAGCGCGCGAAGGACCTGGAGCTGCACGAGGCCGCGCTGCTCGCCGGGCTCCCGCAGGCGCCCTCCCAGTTCAGCCCGTACAAGAACGAGGCTGGCGCCAAGCAGCGTCGCGACGACGTGCTGCGGTCGATGGCCGATCAGGGCTACATCTCGCAGTCGGAGGCCGCCGAGGCGATCGACGAGCCGCTCGGCGTGAAGCGCTCCGACTTCTTCCGGGAGCGCCGCGAGAGCTACTTCTTCGACTACGTGCGCCGCGAACTCGTGCGCAAGTACGGCAAGGACCGCGTGCGCAAGGGCGGCCTGAAGGTCTACACGACGGTCGACCTCAAGCTGCAGCAGCAGGCGCGCAAGGCGATCAGGAACCGCCTGTCCGCCCCCGGCTCGCCGAGCGCGGCGATCGTGTCCCTCTCGCCCTCCACCGGCCACATCCGCGCCATGGCGTCGTCGAGCAGGTACGGCGACTCGAAGTTCGACCTCGCCTCGCAGGGCAAGCGCCAGCCGGGATCGACGTTCAAGATCCCCGTCCTCATGGCGGCCATCCGCCGCGGCGCCGACATCAACAAGGTCACCTACGACTCGAAGAAGCTCAACTTCGTCGACAAGGCGACCGGGACGAAGATCGAGGTCTCGAACTCCGACGGCGGCGCCTACGGCGGGCGGCGGACCCTCTTCGCCGCGACCGTCGCGTCCGACAACACCGTCTTCCAGCAGCTCGCCCTCGACGTGAGCCCCGAGGCGGTACGCCAGACCGCCTACGACATGGGCATCACGAGCAAGCTCGACGCCTACCCGGCGGAGGCCCTCGGCGGTCTCACGCGCGGCGTGAGCCCCCTCGAGATGGCCCGCACGTACAACACGCTCAACAGCGGCGGTGAGCGCCTCAAGCCGATCGCGATCCGCAAGGTCGTCTTCCCGGACGGCCGCACGGACACGTCGCTGGGCAAGACGCAGCGCAAGAAGGTCTTCACCGACGGCCAGGCGCTCGAGGCCATCAAGGCCATGCAGGCCAACGTTCGCGGCGGCACGGGCACCGCGGCCGCGATCCCCGGCTGCCCGACCGCGGGCAAGACGGGCACGACGACGGCGTTCAAGGACGCTTGGTTCGGTGGGATGACCCGCAACATGACGACGATGGTCTGGGTCGGCTTCCCGAAGTCCGGCGTGCCGATGACGAACGTGCCGGGCTACGGGACGATGTTCGGCGGCAA
>JBFIDS010000148.1:0-7626 GCA_041603715.1 Paraconexibacter sp.
CGCCTCGGCATCCACCAGAACACGGTCGCCTACCGGCTGCGCCAGGCGGAGGGACTCCTCGGCCGTCCCGTCGCCGACAGCCGCTACGAGCTCGAGACCGCTCTGCGACTCTTGTCGTACATCGACCTCTGACCGAGGTCCGGCGGGCTGCTCGCAGGGCGTTGTGGAACTTCCACAACGCGCCCCTCCCCGACTGGACGGCGTTCCCGAGCCACGGGCCCCCGGCCGCTCCTACTCTCGCTCTGCGTCGCACCGGAGGACCGGTGCGGGCTGACCGGAGAGGAGCCCCCTGTGGGTACGACCACCACGATCGACATCGACACCGGAGGAACGTTCACAGACGCCTTCGTCGTCCGCGACGGCGAGGCGCATGCGGTGAAGGTGCCGACGACGCCGCACGACCTCGCGCTCTGCTTCCAGCAGGTCGTCGAGCGCGCCGCCGAGACCCTCGGCCTCGGCGTGCCCGAGCTGCTGCGCGAGACGCGCTGCGTGAGGTACGCGACCACCGTCGGCACGAACACCGTCATCCAGCGGACCGGGCCGCGGCTCGGCCTGCTCGTGACGAACGGGGCCGGGGCGCAGGCGCACCCGTTCGTCGACGAGGACATGGTCGCCGACGCGGGCGGGGGCGAGGCTGAACTCGTCGCCGCGACGAAGGGGCTCCTCGAGCGCTCCGCCCGCGGTCTCGTCTGCTCGCTGCCCGGAGGCGAGGTCGACGCGGAGCGCGAGGTGCGCGCCGGCTTCGAGCGCCACTACCCCAAGCACTGCCTCGACGCCGTCCCGCTCCTCCTCTCGCACGAGATCGACGACGACCCCGACGACACCCGGCGCACCGCGACCGCGCTGTTCAACGCGTACCTCCACCCGGAGGTCGCCCGCTACCTGCACCGCTGCGAGGACTGGCTGCGCGACGGCGGCTACCGCCATCCGCTCCTCGTCGTGCACAACGACGGCGGCTGCGCCCGGGTCGCGAAGACGACCGCGGGCAAGACCTACAACTCCGGCCCGACGGCGGGCCTCATGGGCGCGGAGATCCTCGCGGACCTCTACGACATCGACGCGCTCGTCACCTTCGACGTCGGCGGCACCTCGCTCGACGTCGCGTTCCTCACGGACGGCGCGGCGCCGATGCAGGAGCACGGCACGGTCGACGGGACCGAGCTCTCCTTCGCGATGCCCGACCTCCACGTGCTCGGCGCCGGTGGCGGGTCGATCGCCCACGTTCAGGACGACGGGTCCATCGAGGTCGGTCCGCAGAGCGCGGGCGCCCGGCCCGGCCCGGCGTGCTTCGCTCTCGGCGGGACCGCCCCCACCGTCACCGACGCCGACGTCGTGCTCGGCATCATCGACCCGGACCGCTTCCTCGGCGGGGCGATGCCGCTCGACGCCGACCGGGCGCGGGCCGCGCTCGCCACGCTCGACGCCGACGACCCGGACGGCGCTGCCGAGCGCGTCCGTGCCCGGCTCCACGAGAACATGGGCGCGCGGATCGCGAAGGGGCTCGCCGCCCGCGGGATCGATCCGGCGGACGCGACGCTCCTCGCCTACGGCGGCGCCGGACCGACGCACGCCGTCGGCGTCGCGGAGCGGCTCGGCATCCGGGAGGTCCTCACGCTCCCCTTCAGCGCGGTGTTCTCCGCGTTCGGAGCGCAGTCCGCCGACGTGAGCCACGTCTACGCGCAGGCCCCCGGCGACGGCGTCGACGAGCGGCTGCGGGCGCGCGCCCTGCGCGACATGCGCGGGGAGGGGTTCTCCGCCGACGACGTGGAGGTCACCTCGACGACCGTGCAGCGCCACGGCGCCGAGCGCGTCGAGGTCCGGGCGGTCGCCCGGCTCGCGCACCACCGCTTCGACCGTCGCGAGATGAACGGCGCCGGGACCACCGCGCGGGCCACCCGCGAGGTGCGCTGGCCCGGGCACGGCCCGGCGGCGACCGCCATCCACGACGCGGACGGGCTGCACCCGGGAGCGCAGGTCCCCGGACCCGCGGTGATCGAGGCCGGCGACACGACGATCGCCGTGCCGCCGGGATGGACCTTCGGGGTCGACGAGTACGGAAACGGACGGCTGCGCGACGAGCGCAGGGGAGAGACGCGATGAGCACCACCACGACAGGGCGCGAGCCCATCACCGAGTACCTGGAGATCGACCTCGACTCCGAGCGCTGGCACTGCCGCGTGTGCAACCACGACATCGGCGACGCCCGCGGCGACTACAAGCGCGGGCTGCTTCTGCACGACCGCGATCCCCGCGAGGTCTACGAGGCGAAGATCGACGCCGAGTACTCGTACTCGCCGGACCCCGAGTGGTGCCGGATCGTCGAGTACTGCTGCCCCGGGTGCGGCACCCAGGTCGAGGCCGAGTACCTCCCCCCGGGGCATCCGATCGCCCGCGACATCGAGATCGACGTCGACTGGCTGAAGGCGCGGCGCGACCGCGAGGCACGCAGCAACGACGAGAACGGAGCGGTGTGATGGAGATCAACGTCGACATCGGTGGCACGTTCACCGACTGCTTCGCGACGGAGAACGGGTCGGTCGCGAGCGCGAAGGCGCTCACGACCCACCACGACCTCGCGCAGGGTTTCATGACCGCGGTCGGTGACCTCGCCTCGGCGTTCGCGACGAGCCCCGAAGACCTCCTCGGCCGCACGGACGCGATCCGCTACGCGACGACGCTCGGGACGAACGCGCTCATCGAGCGCACCGGCCCGCGCCTCGGGCTCCTCACGACGATGGGCTTCGAGGACGTCGTCCCGCTGTCCCGCTGCCGCGGCTACGGCGAGGGCCTCTCCGTGCAGGAGAACCGCAACCTCGCGCGCGCCCAGCGCCCCGAGCCGCTCGTGCCGCGGGACATGATCGCCGGCCTGCGCGAGCGGGTCGACTGCAACGGCGAGGTCGTCATGCCGCTCGACGAGGACGAGGTGCGCGACCGCGTGCTCGACCTCGTGGACCGTGGCGCACGCGGTTTCGTCGTCTCGTTCCTCTGGTCGTTCAAGAACCCCGACCACGAGCTGCTCGTGCGTCGTGTCGTCGAGGAGGAGTTCCCCGGCGCGTACCTCGGCCGCTTCCCGGTGATCCTCTCCCACGAGGTCTCCAAGCGCTCGGGCGAGTACGTGCGCACGTCGACCTCGATCCTCGACGCCTACCTGCACCAGTACACGGGCGACAAGATGAGCGAGCTGCGCGACGAGCTGCGCAGCCGCGGCTACCGCGGGTCGCTCGTGCTCGTGCACAACTCCGGCGGGATGGGCGGCCTCGCCCGCACCACCCCGCTGAAGACGATCCACGCGGGCCCGGTCGCCGGCCTCTACGGCTCGCGGCACATGGCCGACGCGTTCGGCTACGACAAGGTCGTCACGTCGGACATGGGCGGGACCTCGTTCGACATCGGGGTCGTCGTGAAGGGCTCCGTGCGCTTCTACGAGTTCAACCCCGTCATCGACCGCTGGCTCGTCCAGATGCCGATGATGGACCTCAAGACCGTCGGCGCCGGCGGCGGCTCGATCGCGAGCCACGACCCCTACAAGGGCGTGCAGGTCGGGCCGCGCTCGGCGGGCTCGACCCCCGGTCCCGCGTGCTACGGCCAGGGCGGCAACGAGCCGACGACGACCGACGCGAACCTCGTGCTCGGCTACCTCAACCCCGACCACTACCACGGCGGCGAGCTCGCGCTCGACGTCAAGCGGGCGGAGCGGGCGATCGAGCGGCGCGTCGCACGGCCGATGGGCGTCTCGGTGACCGAGGCGGCCGCGGCGATCCGGCAGGTCGTCGACAGCAACATGGGCGACGCGATCTTCAAGGAGGTCGTGCTCAAGGGCTACGACCCCCGCGACTTCACGATCTTCAGCTTCGGCGGCGGTGGTCCCCTCCACGCCTGCGGGTACGCCGAGGTGCTGCGGATCCCGCGGGTCGTCGTGCCGCCGCACTCCCCGGTGTTCTCCGCCTCGGGTGCCGCGGGCCTCGACCTCCTCCACATCTACGAGCGCTCGGAGCACTTCGCGCTCTACAACCCGCTGTTCGGGACGGTGTTCGAGGACTTCGACGCCATCAACGGGATCGTCGACGGCTTCATCGAGCAGGCGGAGACGGACTTCGCCGACGAGGGCCACGGTCCCGACGACATCGTCCACACGCTCGAGCTCGACCTGCGCAGCGGCGGGCAGCTCTACGTGACGACGATCAAGAGCCCCGTGCTGCGGATCGAGGACAAGAAGGACCTCGCGGGCGTGCTGCAGGCGTACTTCCGCGAGTACGCGGACCGCTTCGGCGACTTCGCGCTCACGAGCGAGGTCGGCGTCTCGATCGAGACCCTGCGCCTGCGCTCCTCGGTGCCCCGGGCGCACTGGGAGCCGCCGCTCCTCGGTCCGTCGGAGGGCGGGCCCGACGCGGCGCGCAAGGGCACCCGGGCGTGCTGGTGGCCCGGCCTCGACTTCACCGACACCCCGATCTACGACTACGACGCGCTCGGCGCCGGCGACCACGTCGACGGTCCCGCGGTGCTCGAGGGGAGCGACACCACGGTCGTCGTCAACCCCGGATGGACCGCCACCATGAACGAGCACGCGTTCCTCGTGCTCGACCAGGACCAGGAGGAGACGGCATGAACCCGCCCGAGACCGCGGTGCGCAGCGCCGAGGAGCAGAACACGCGCGACATCGACGCGGAGGCGTTCTTCGCGGAGCTCCTCCACGCCCGACCCGTCATGTACGGACCGGACGCCGAGATCATGAGCGGCAACGCGCTGTCGCCGCGCACCCCGCTGGAGGAGGAGGCGCTCACGTCGGGCGTCGATCCCGTCGATGCGACGATCTCGCAGAACCGGCTCGAGATCATCCTCGAGTCCGCGAAGGAGATGCTCGAGCAGACCGGGGCGGCGCCGGGCGCGAAGTGGGGCGACCTCACGACCGGTCTCTACAGCGCGAGCGGCGACCTCGCGCTCGCGTCCTCCTCGGGCGTCGTCGTGTTCAGCGCCTGCGCGTCGGCGCCGCTGAAGCACATCGTCGCCCAGTGGCAGGGCGAGCCGACCGTCGGCGTGCGTCCCGGCGACGTCTACTACCACAACGATGCGCGCTACGGAGGCGTCCACAACGCCGACCAGACGATGTGGATCCCGATCTTCGTCGACGACGAGCTCATCGGCTGGTCGGGCGCGACGATCCACGAGGGGGAGAACGGCGCGACGGAGCCCGGGGGCCTGTCGGCGTCGGCGCAGTCGGTCTACGACGAGGGCCTGAAGATCAGCCCGATCAAGGTCGCCGAGAACTACACGTTCCGCCGCGACGTCGTGAACCTGTTCCAGAACAACGTCCGCGACCCGCTCATGCAGCTCATCGACATGCGGGCGAAGCTGTCGGCGTGCATGCGCATCGAGGAGCGCGTGATGGAGCTCGTGCGCGAGAAGGGGCGCGACCTCGTCGTCGCGGTCATGCGCGGCGCGCTCGAGAACACGGAGGCGGAGGTGCGCCGGCGCTTCTCGCTCCTCCCCGACGGGATCTACCGGGCCAACCACTTCGTCGACACGACGCTCCTCGAGGACCGGATGCTCAAGTTCGGCCTCGAGGTCGAGAAGCGCGGCACCAAGATCATCTGCCGCTCGGTGGGCACCGCGCCGATGATCCCCGACCGGGCGATCAACACCGCGCCGACGTTCTCGCGCGCGCTCTTCATGAACAACCTCCAGATGTTCTTCTGGAGCGACCTGCCGCGCAACGCGGGGTACGTCGCCGCGCTCGACTTCGAGTTCGAGGACGCGACGGTCGCCAACGCCGCCGGGGAGGTACCGAACGGCCTCGGCATGATCGGCGCCTGCGCGTGGCAGACGACGATGCACCAGTGCATGTCGAAGATGGCGTTCAACCGGCCGGGGGACATCGCGATCATCGCGCCCTGGTACGGGATGACGCAGTCGCTCTACTACGGTGGCCTCAACCAGTGGGGCTCGCCGGTCGCGAACCTCATGATCGACATCAACTCCATGGGCGGCGGCGCGCATCCCGATCGCGACGGCGAGCACGCGTGCGCGCCGTTCTTCGCCTCGATGGCCGACTACGGCGAGATCGAGGACCGCGAGACGGAGCTGCCGGTGCTCACGCTCGGTCGCCGGCTCACGGTCGACAACCACGGGCCGGGCCGCAACCGCGGCGGGTCCAGCGTCGAGTGCATGTACATGGTGTGGGGCGTGCCGGAGTTCTTCTACGGCTGCATGGGCACCGGATCGAAGTTCCCGACGACGCCGGGGCTGTTCGGCGGCTACGGCTCGGGGGCCAACCCGCTCACCGTGTTCAAGGGCTCCTCCAGCGAGGAGGTCGTGGAGGCGCTGCGCGAGCGCGGAGCGGAGGTCCCCTACACCGCGCACGAGCTGCACCGCGACGGCGGGCTGCCGGGGACGGTGGAATCGAAGCGGTGCACGCAGTCCGCGGACCTCAACAAGCCCGGCGACATGTGGATCCTCCAGGTCGGCGGCGGCGGCGGGTACGGCGACGTGCTCGAGCGTGATCCCGCCGACGTGATGAGGGACCTCCGCGAGGAGCGGATCTCGCACTGGCGGGCCGAGAACGTCTACTTCGTCGTGTACGACCGCGAGACCCTCGTCGTCGACCCCGCCGCCACCGAGGCCGCTCGGGTCGCCGAGCGACGCGCTCGTATCGAGCGCAGCCTGCCCTACGACGAGTTCGTCGCGCGCTGGCGGCGTGACACGCCGCCCGAGGCGGTCGAGTACCTCGGCGGCTGGAACTGGGACGCGGGGGAGGCGACGTCATGACGACAGCGACCGAGCTGCCCGACGCGGCCGTCGCCGCCGCGGAGCGTCACCGGGTCGTCCTCGGCCCCGACGCTCCCGTGATGGACGTCATGCGGACGATGCGCGCGATGCGGAAGCTTCGCCCGGATCCCGTCCCGCGTGAGCTGCTCGAGAAGCTCGTCGAGGCGGCGACCTGGGCGCCGAGCGGCGGGAACACCCAGGAGTACGGGTTCGTGATCGTCGACGACCGCGCGACGATGGCGCGCTGCGGGAAGCTCTGGCGGCGCACGCAGCGGTTCTACTCGGGCGCCCAGGAGCCGCTGCCGCCCGAGCACACGACCCAGGCGAAGTGGACGAAGGTCCATGACGCCCTGCGCCACCAGGCCGAGCACTTCGACGAGACGCCGGCGCTCATCGTGTTCACCTACGACTTCACGGGCAAGGTCCTCGCCCGGATGATCAAGGGACTGCGGCACACGATCGCCGGATGCCTCGCCGTAGGGCCGGTCGGGACGCTGAAGATGCTCCCCAACCTGTCGCGGTTCTTCCGCACAGGCGAGGCGGCGTCGATCTACCCGGCGGTGGAGAACCTCCTCCTCGCGGCGCGGGCGCACGGTCTCGCCGCGTGCATCACGACGTGGCACACGCTCTACGAGCCCGAGTGGCGCCGTGCCCTCGGCCTGTCGCGCGGCACGAAGGTGTACGCGATCGTGCCGGTCGGATATCCGCAGGGCCACTTCGGTCCGGTCGCGCGCCGCCCGGTGAAGGACGTCATCACCTACACCGGCGACGCCGGCTGAGGACGGGCGGCGGTGCCCCTCGCGCTCGCACTCGACGACCTCGCGGCCCGGCTCGCGGGGGAGGACGCCGCCGCGCTCCGCGACG
>JBFIDS010000149.1:0-7618 GCA_041603715.1 Paraconexibacter sp.
CAGGTCCTCGTCTCCGACGTGGTCGCCGAGCGCCTCGACGTCCAGCGCCTCAAGATCGGGCGCCGGCGCAAGCTCCGCGCCTCGGGCGCCCCGCGCGACATGCGCGTCTGCGACGTCAAGCCGCTCTGAGCAGGACCGGGGCCGCGCGCGTGTCCTGCGGGCGCGCCGACCGGCCCGCCCGGTCAGGGCGCCCGCAGGACCTCCGGCGCCCCCGCGGTGACGAGCGCCTCCGGCAGCACGACGCTGCCGTCGGGCTGCTGGTGGTTCTCGAGGATCGCGATGAGCGTGCGCCCGACCGCGACGGCGGTTCCGTTGAGCGTGTGGAGCGTGACGGGCTTGCCGGACCGGTCCCCACCCATCCGCACCCGCACGTCGAGGCGCCGCGCCTGATAGTCCGTCGTGTTCGAGCACGACGTGAGCTCGCGGTAGCGTCCCTGGGACGGGATCCACGCCTCGCAGTCGTACTTCTTCGCGGCGCTCGACCCGAGGTCGTCGACCGCGATGTTGACCACCCGGTAGGGGATCCCGAGCTCGCCGAGGATCTCCTCCTCGATCGCGAGGATCCGCTCGTGCTCGTCGGTCGACGCGTCCGGCTCGACGAAGCTGAACATCTCGACCTTGTCGAACTGGTGCACGCGGAAGATGCCGCGCGTGTCCTTGCCCGCCGCGCCCGCCTCGCGCCGGAAGCACGGGGAGAAGCCCGCGTAGCGCACGGGCAGCGACGCAGCGTCGAGGATCTCTCCCGCGTGCAGCGAGGCGAGCGCGACCTCGCTCGTGCCGACGAGGTAGAGGTCGTCCTGGGGCAGGTGGTAGATCTGCTGCTCGGTGTCGGGCAGGAAGCCGGTGCCGTAGAGCGCCTCCTCACGGACGAGCACGGGCGGGATGACCGGCTCGTGGCCGTGCCCTCGGAGCTTCTCGAGCGCCCAGCGCACGAGCGCGAGCTCGACGAGGACGAGGTCACCCGTGAGGTAGGCGAACCGCGATCCCGACAGGCGGGCCCCTCGCTCCATGTCGATCATCGGTCCCGCGAGCTCGAGGTGGTCGCGAGGCTCGTCGAGCGAGCCGGCGGGCGCGGCGGCGGGGTCGCCGACCTCCTTGACCACGGTGTCCTGCGGAGCGGCGGTCGGGTCAGGGAGGTTCGGGAGCTGCGCGAGCGCGGCCTGCAGCGCGGACTCCGCGGCCGTCAGCTCCTCCTGCAGCGCCTTCCCGCGCGCCTTGACGTCGTTCATCGCCGCGAGGGCCTCGCTCGCGTCCTCCCCGGCCTTCTTCGCCGTGGCGATCGCCTGGCCGGCCGCGTTCTGCTCCGCGCGCAGCCCCTCGACCTGTGGGATCAGCTCCCGGCGGCGCGCGTCGAGCGCGAGGACCTCGTCGAGCCCGCCGTCGTCCCCGCGGCGAGCGAGAGCGGCGCGGACGGTCTCGGGATCGGAGCGCAGGAGCTTGAGGTCGAGCATCGCGGCCGGACGCTACCGCGCGCCGCGCGCCGACCGCGTCACGGGAGCGGGCCGCCCCGACCGGCGCCAGGTTCGCGGGATCCCCGCAGCGGGAAGGTACCCTCGTGCCCATGGACGAGGAGACCGTGAAGAAGACCGACGAGGAGTGGCTCGCCGAGCTGGGTCCCGAGCGCTTCCAGATCCTCCGCCGCGCCGGCACCGAGCCGCCGTTCAGCGGAGACCTTCTCCAGGTGAAGGACGACGGGACGTTCACCTGCGGGGCGTGCGGTGCGGCGCTCTTCGGAAGCGACGCGAAGTACGAGTCGCACTCCGGCTGGCCGAGCTTCGTCGAGCCCGCCGACGAGGCCGCCGTCACGCTGCGGCGCGACTCGAGCCACGGGATGGAGCGCGTCGAGGTGCTGTGCTCGCGGTGCGGCTCGCACCTCGGTCATGTGTTCGACGACGGTCCCCCGGACCGCGGCGGGCAGCGCTTCTGCATCAACTCGCTGTCCCTCGGGTTCTCCGCGGACGAATGACGTGAGCCGTCCCGCCCGGGTAGGGAAGGCCCTCACCGGGCCGGCGCAGCGCGCGCTCGACAAGCGCGTCGAGTGGACGATCTCGCTCATCGACGACCGCCTCGGCCTCCACGACCGCGAGCGCCCCACGGTCCACGACCGGATCGACGAGCTCGAGGTCCTCGCCCGGCTGCAGCTCCTCGCGCTCGGCCTGCCGAACGCCGAGATGGGCGAGGGCCCGACGAGCATCGAGGCGCTCGACGAGCACACCGGCCAGGTCATCGACTGGGCCAACGGTCCCGGCGGGTTCGCCGCCCAGGCGGGCCTCTTCTTCAACCCTCCCGTGCCCGTGCAGCACCACGAGGGGTCCGTCACGGTCCTCCACGTCACGGAGCGCATCGTCGAGCAGCCGTTCGTCTTCGGCGAGCTCGCGCGGGCGGGCGCGCGCACGGTGCTCGACCTCGGCGGCGGGGAGAGCACCGTCGCCCTGTCGCTCGCCTCCCTCGGCATGACCGTCGACGTCGTCGACCCGCGGGGCACGCCCGTCCCTCACCCGAACATCCGCGTCCACGCCTGCCGGGTCGACGAGCTGGACGTCACGGGCCTCGGCCCCTTCGACGCCGCGATCGCGCTGTCCGCCGTGGAGCACTTCGGCCTCGGCCACTACGACGGCGACGAGGCGGGCCGGCCGCGCGAGGACGTCGCGGCGATCGCCCGGACCCGCGAGCTGCTCACGCCCGGCGGGCGCCTCCTCCTCACGGTCCCGTTCGGGGAGGCGAGCGAGGACGACTTCCAGCGGGTCTACGACGACGCCGGCCTCGACCGCCTGCTCGAGGGCTACGTCGAGACCGAGCGCCGGATCTTCACCCGCACCGGGCTCACCGAATGGTCCGAGCGTCGCGACGGCGACGGGCCGGGCGTCGCGCTCGTGAGCGCGGCTCGCCCCGGGTGACCCCTGCGGACCTCGTCCGCGCGGGGCCTACTCCGTCGGTCCGGCGGACTCCTTGCGCTTGTAGCCGCCCCACTTCGCGAGGAACTCGGCGACGGCGCGGGCGTCCTCGCCCACGACGATGTTCTCGGGCATGATCGCGCCGGAGAACCCGCCGTTGCGGATCGCGTAGAGGACCGTGTCGACGTCCTCGGGGCGGACGTTGAAGTTCGGACCGTCGACCTTCTCGCGGTCGTTGATCTTCGTCGCCCCCCCTTCGGCGCCCACGTTGTCCATCGTGTGGCAGCCGGCGCAGCGCTCCGCGAACAGCTGGGCGCCGCGGGCGATGCTGCCCGACTGGCCCGCGAACTCGTTGCTCTGGGACCCGCAGGCGGAGAGGGCTCCGACGGCGAGGGCGGCAAGGGCGGAGCTGGTGACGACGCGCAGACGCATGACGCCGCCATCATATGCAAGCGATGCCCGATTCGCGCGCCACGCCATCCGCGGCCCTCGCCGCCCCGCTCCTCGCGGTGCTCCTCCTCGCGGGCTGCGGCGGGGAGCCCGCCCCGGTGACCGACCGCGACGGCGTCCTGCGCTTCGAGCTGACCGAATACAAGATCGACCCGCAGGTCGTCCGCGTCGAGCAGCCGGGGCGAGTGCGCCTCGTGGCGACGAACGCCGGGCGCCTCACGCACAACCTCAAGGTGCGCTCCATCGACCGGGTCCGCGGCGAGCGCCCGGAGGAGTTCGGCGGGACCGAGGCGACGGCGTTCCCGGGCGAGCGCCAGTTCGGCGAGGCGACCGTCGGGCCCGGCCGGTACGAGCTCGTCTGCACGATCGGCAACCACGACGACCTCGGCCAGACCGGCGTCCTCATCGTCGAGGACGGGGAGTAGCGGCCACGGCGGGGACGCGTTCCCCGACCGGGCGAAACGAGCGCGACGCGGTTCCCCGCTCGCGGGGAGGAGCGGCCCGCAGGGCGTCGAATGACTGGGCACCCGGCGCCGGCCCGGACGAGGTCGCTCTTGCACATCAGTCCGCGACCTGTCTCGACGGCGGCAACCACTGGCCGGCGCCGGGTCCAGCTTCCTCGCCGACACCTCCGGCGCCCCGTCCGCGTACGGTTGCGGACCGTGCCGCCCGTCGACCCCCTCGACTTCCGGACCGCCATCGGCCGCTTCGCGACCGGCGTCGCCGTCGTCACGTGCCCCGGGCCCGACGGCCCCGCCGGCCTCACGACGAACGCCTTGAGCTCGCTCTCGATCGAACCGCTGCAGCTGCTCGTGTGCTTCGACAACGGCTCACGGACGCTCCCCGCGGTCCGCGCCGCCGGACGCTTCGCCGTCAACGTCCTGCGGGCCGGGCAGGAGGACGTCGCCGCCGTCTTCGCGAGCAAGCGCGAGCAGCCCGAGAAGTTCGCCGCGGCGACCCACGCGCTCCGCGACGGCCTCCCGGTCCTCGACGGAGCCCTCGCCTGGTTCGCCTGCGACGTCGTCGAGCTGCTCCCCGGCGGCGACCACACCATCGGGGTCGGCGCCGTCACCAGGGTGCACCACGAGGACGGTGAGCCGCTCGTCTTCTTCGGCGGCGCCTACCGCGGCCTCACGCCCCCCGAGCGCTGAATCGCCCGCCGACCCACCGCGCGTCAGAAGCTGTGGGCTCTCACCGCCTGTGCCTGACGGTCACGGCCTCGGGGGCTCTCACCGGATGCGGAAAGCGGCCCGGCGCGCAGGGCCCCGCGGCCCGTCGCCGGCCCGCGCGCTCACCACGAGGCGGTGGCGTCCCTGGCGCAGCGCGCGACCACCGATGCGACCGCTGAAGCGAAGGGCCGACGAGCCCGCGGGGACGCGGCGCTCGATCGCACCGCGCACGAGGACCCAGCGGGTGCACCGGCGCGAGGCGGGCACGCGGCGCTTGCCGGGCACACGGCAGCGGCCACCCACCCGTCGGCCGGGACGGGCGCGCTCGACCCGCAGCCGGAGCGTCGCGGCCCGCGTGAGCCGTACGGAGACACGCGTCCCGCGCCCGCGCGAGGCGGGACCCACACGAAAGCGCGAAGGCGAGAGCGCGAGGCGGGTGACCCGCGGGGCGGGCCGGGGCGTCTCGGCGACCGGCGGGCTCACCGCCGGCGGGACGACCGGCGGGGCGACGGGCGCCACGGCGACCTCGACGGCGCCGATGTCGCACGCGGCGCCCTGGGGCCGCAGGACGCCACGCTGGTCTGCGGCCCCCGATGAGCAGCCGGCGTCGGCATCGACGAGCGGGCTGCCGGGCCCGGGCACGCGGACCGGCGTCATCCCGCCCGCGGGTCCGAGCGGGCCGAGGAGCGGGTCGAGCCCCGCGCGGTCCCCCGGTCCGGCGAGCCCGCAGGCCCCGCCCACGTCGAGGTTGTGTCCGAGCGAGGACGGGGCCGTGCCCGCGCACGAGCCGATGACCGTGCCGCGCACGGCCGTGCTCGCGCCGGGGGCGACGTCGAGATCCGCCCCGGGCCCGGTCCCGCCGGCGAGCGTCACGCCGGCGAGCGTCGCCGCACCCGAGGAGACGGCGATTCCGGAGCCCACGGGAGCACCGTTCTCGCTCACGGTGGACCGCGTCATCGTCACGCTCGCGCCGGCGCCCGTCACGCGGATCGCGCCCCCGCGATCGCTCGCGGTGTTGCCGTGGAGGGTCACGGCATCGAGGAGGACGGTCGAGCCCGCGGTGGCGTCGATCCCCGCCCCGCGGGGCGCCGTGTTCCCGGCGAACACCGCGTTCGCCGCCCGCAGCTCGTTCCCACCGCCGAAGAGGAGGACCGCCGAGGCGTCCCGCGAGCCGGTGAGGGTGAGGCCCTCCAGGCGCAGGGACGCGTCCTGCTCGACGAGGAAGACGCGGCCGTCGCCTCCGGAGACCTCCCGCAGCACGGTGGTCCGGGGATCGGTCCCGATGACGTCGACGGCGTCGCCGATCCCCACGATGAGGTCGTCGCCGGTGAGGTCGTAGGTCCCCGGGGGCACGCGCACGACGTCGCGGCCGGGGAGCGCCTTGGCGTCGGCGAGGGCCTGCCGCACCGTGCACGTCGGGCTCCCCGGGGCGCAGCTGCCGGGACCGTCGGCGGTGCTCGTGACGGGGAACTCGGCGGCCGGGGCGACCGCCGGGAGCGCCGCGGGGGCGGCGAGGCACGCGAGGACGGCGAGTGTGGACGGGCGGAGCGTCATGTCCCTTCAACGGGCGCGGCGGCGCGGTGTTATGCGGTGTCGCGCCGTGTCCCCCGGCCCCGACCGGCCTCACAGGCCGGCGGTCACCCCGAAGGCGCGCAGCGACAGGAACGCGATCGTGAACGCGGCGACCGCCATCACGCCCATCTCCTTGCGCATGATCTGCACGACGATCGAGCGCTGGGTGCCGGCGTCGAGCGCCTCCATGGCCCGTGCGCTCTCCAGGCCGCGGGCGTCGAGCACGGTCTGGGCGCTCACCGCCCGAAGCTGCTCGGCGACGAACCCGACGGGGACGGGGAGGAGCATGTAGAGCCACAGCAGGCCGTCGTCGGGGTCGCCGCCCGCGACGAAGAGGACGCCCGCGACGAGCGCCATGAGGCCCGCGGAGACCTGCCCGGCCCGCAGCAGCCGCCAGAACCAGACGCTCGCCTCGACCTGCCACCAGCGCACCGCGCCGACGAGCCCGGCCACGCCATTGACGGCCAGCACCACGAGGGTCGTCACCTGAGCGGTCGTCTCCACGGTCGGGCATCGTGCCACGGCCCCGCGGTGCCGCGGCGCCACGCGGGTCACGGCACCGCCGGCCGGGCGACCCTCGGAGAGCGGCAAAGTGCCGATCCGCACTTTGTGACGCCCTGTCACAAGCGGGCGCGGCCGAGCGCGAGAACGTGATAGAACGCGGTGCAGTGCTGCGCTCCTACGCCCCCGCGATCGTCTTCCTCGGCCTCGGCACCATCGTGGGCGTCGCCTTCGCCTTCCTCAACAGCCTCTTCGGGCCGAGGAAGAAGATGAAGGTCAACAACAAGACGGACCCCTACGAGTGCGGCCTGCCCTCGGACGTCAAGCAGACCTTCCGGTTCGGGATCAGCTTCTACCTCGTCGGGATGCTCTTCATCCTGTTCGACATCGAGGTCCTGTTCCTCTACCCCATCGCCGTGCAGCTGAAGGACGGGGGCACACACGCGCTCATCGCCATGTCGGTGTTCCTCGTGCCCCTCATCCTCACACTCGTCTACGAGTGGCGCCGCGGCGCCCTCGACTGGCGCTGAGAAAGAGGTCCCATGGACGTCACCCGACAGAAGCTCACGACCGGCGAGAGCGCCGAGGACTTCCGCGTCCGCCAGCTCCGCGCCCGCGACATGCTGCGCGGCGATCTCGAGGGCGCGGCGCTCGAGGAGTACGTCCAGTCGCGGATCATCACCACGACGCTCGACAAGGCCGTCGCGTGGGCGCGCGGCAACGCGATGTTCCCCGCGACGTTCGGTCTCGCCTGCTGCGCGATCGAGATGATGAGCATCGTCGCCGCCCGCGTCGACGTCGCCCGCTTCGGGTTCGAGGCGTTCCGCGCCAGCCCGCGCCAGGCCGACCTGCTCGTCCTCTCCGGCCGGGTCTCGATCAAGATGGCCCCGGTCGTGCGCCGCATCTACGACCAGATGCTCGAGCCGAAGTGGGTGATCTCGATGGGCGCCTGCGCGTCGACCGGCGGCGTCTTCAACAACTACGCGCTGGTGCAGGGCGTCGACAAGGTGGTGCCGGTGGACGTCTACGTCC
>JBFIDS010000150.1:0-7613 GCA_041603715.1 Paraconexibacter sp.
CCGGCGAGGCTCTCGACTCGAAGATCCCGCTGCTGCGCTCGATGGACGCGCTGAGCAAGGCGGCGATCAAGGCGCTGCGCCTGCTCGGCGACGACACCGCCGCGCGCGTGTTCACCACGGTCGGCCCCGAGCAGGAGTACTTCCTCGTCGACGAGCAGTACTACTTCGAGCGCCCCGATCTCTACACGTGCGGACGCACGCTGTTCGGCGCGCAGCCCCCGAAGGGCCAGGAGCTCGACGAGCACTACTTCGGCTCGATCCCCGAGCGCGTGCTCGCGTGCATGCTCGAGGTCGAGGAGGAGCTGACGAAGCTCGGCGTGCCGGTGAAGACCCGCCACAACGAGGTCGCGCCCGGTCAGTACGAGCTCGCACCGCTCTTCGAGAACTCGAACATCAGCTCCGACCACCAGCAGCTGACGATGCAGATCCTGCAGAACGTCGCACGCCGCTACGGAATGGTCTGCCTGCTCCACGAGAAGCCCTTCGCGGGCCTCAACGGGTCGGGCAAGCACAACAACTGGTCGATGGGGACCGACTCGGGCGTCAACCTCCTCAACCCCGGTGACACCCCCGAGACGAACGCGCACTTCCTGTTCTTCGCCTCGGCGGTCATCAAGGCCGTCAACAAGCACCAGGCGCTGCTGCGCGCATCGGTGGCGAACGTCGGCCAGGACCACCGCCTCGGGGCCAACGAGGCGCCGCCGGCGATCATCTCGATCTTCCTCGGTGCCGAGCTCGAGACCGCGTTCGAGAAGATCGCGACGGGCAAGGGCAACGTCCCGAAGAAGACGCTCCTCGGCCTCGGTGCCGAGGTCCTCCCCGATCTGCCGAAGGACGGCGGGGACCGCAACCGCACGTCGCCGTTCGCCTTCACCGGCAACCGGTTCGAGTTCCGGGCCGTCGGCTCGAGCATGTCGCTCGGCTTCGTCAACACGGTGCTCAACACGATCACCGCCGAAGCGATCGACGAGCTGACGTCCGAGCTCTCGAAGGAGCTGAAGGCCGCCAAGGGCGACATCTTCGTCGCCGTCTCCGCAGTCCTGAAGAAGGTCTGGCAGGAGAACAAGCAGGTCGTCTTCGACGGCGACGGCTACTCCGAGGCGTGGCACAAGGAGGCCGAGAAGCGCGGCCTCCACAACCTGCCGACGACGCCCGACGCCCTGCCGTGGCTCGTCCACAAGCAGACGGTCGACGCGTTCAAGAAGTACAAGGTCCTCTCCAAGCGCGAGCTCGAGTCGCGGTTCGAGGTCTACACGGAGCAGTACTCGTCGAAGCTCAACATCGAGGCGGAGACCGCCGCGTCGATGGCCCGCACGATGATCCTCCCCGCGGCCCTGCGTCACGCGGAGCTGCTCGACGACGGCGGCGACAGCCCCGCGATCGACAAGCTCAAGGCGGAGCTCGACGGTCACGTCACCGAGCTCGTCGAGGGCATCTTCGCTCTCGAGAAGGCCAACGACCACGACGGACCGGAGGGCGGCGTCAAGCACGCGAAGTACATGCGTGACGTCGTCATCCCGGCGATGAACCGGGTCCGCGCCGCGAGCGACAAGCTCGAGCGGATCGTCGCCGACGACCTGTGGCCGATCCCGAAGTACTCGGAGATCCTCTTCATCAAGTAGCGACTCGTCGAAGACGTCGAGCCCGGAGGCCCCGCCGATCCGGCGGGGCCTCCGGTTTCCATCGTCGGGGCTCGGCCGCTACGGTGGATCCGTCATGCGCTACCTCCCCTGGGGGCCAGAGCTGAGTTCCGCGAGCGGGGCGTGGAAACGCGTCGCTCCCACGAACGACCACGAGCTCGTCGCGAGAACCACCGTCCGCCTGCCGCGTCACGTCCACGGCGCCCTGCGCGTCTGGGTCGGCGGAGAGCCCCAGGTGGAGGGTGAGGACTTCTTCGTGATCGGTCGGCTGCTCGTGTTCGAGCGCCCGCTGGAGCGCAAGAGCACGCGGCGCCGACTGCGGGTCCTCATGAGCTCGGGGGCCGGGTCTCGACGGCGGCGCCGGGCGGTCGACGTCTGGTACGAGAACGAGGACGACGCCGGGGTCGTGTACGACCTCGACCCTCGCTCGTATCCCTGACGAGCACGCCTGCCGTCAGCGGGCGACGTGGTCGTGCGCGTCCTCGAAGAGGCCTGCGACCTCGTCCCAGTCGACCTCGCCGACGTCGAGGCGCAGGCCCACCCAGCCGCGGTGGCCGACGTAGGGCGGAACGAAGAAGCGTTTTGGATCGCCGGAGACGAGCGCCGCCTGGAGTCCCTCGGGCGCGGCGAACCAGAGGCAGAGGCGGCCCTCGAAGTGCTCGCGCTCGTCGTGGAGGGAGGCGAACGTCCGGCCGGCCCGCCCGTCCTTCGTGAACCAGGTGGGCGAGCCGTGGGAGACCTTCTCGACGACGCCGGTCACCGCGGCGGCGATCGGCCGCATGCGCTCGAGCGCAGCGTCGAGACGGGGCGTCGCGACGATCGGGTGTGCCATCCCCGCCGACCCTAGTGCGGACGCCCACGCCGCGACGGACCGCCGGCGGCAATCCCCGGGGCCCGGATCGCCGGGCCCCGTGCGCCGCGCTCAGTTGACGCTCCGCGCATTGACGCCCTCCACGACCGGGGTGCGAGCCGAGACCTCGCCGTACTCGTAGAACGCCCCGGGAGTCGCGCCCTGCTCGCCGATCCCGAAGCCGGATTCCTGGAGATACTTGACCGCGCTCGTGATCTTGCTGAAGCCGTTGCGGCCCTCGGTGGGAAGGTCGGCCTCCTCCTTCTGACGGAACTTCGCGTAGGCGCGATCGTTGCCGAGCTTGCCCAGGGACTGGAGCGCGAGCGCGCGGTGGACGGACTCGACGCAGGCGATCTCCGCCGCATAGCGCGCAAGGACGGGGCTGCCGCCGCCGCTGCCCGGCGTCTCGCGCGCGAAGACGGTGGCGCCGAGCAGGTAGGCGTTGACGAAGATCTGATCGCCCACCGCCAGTGCCGTCAGCAGGTTCTCCGCACTGGCGAGACCGCATCGGGAACCCAGATCCGCCTCGTCGCCGGCTTTGCACCCGCCGCGTCGGAGGTGAGGAACTCATAGTGCAGCTTCTCCTGGAACGCCGCGGCCCCGACGTTGCGCTTCGTCGTGGCGTCGAGCTGCACGCGCTCGGCGCCAACCGTGTTGACGATCGTCGCGAGCACCTCGGCGGTCGCCGCGATGTCCCACGGCGCGTGCCCGGTCGGCGGCCGAGGGATACCCGGATCGGCGAACTCGGCACGGCGCCGCTGCGCACCGCCCGCATGCGACGCCGCGCGGGACCTCCTCCGGATCGACGATGCGTGACAATGGGTCCCGCCCTGGTGCCCCGCCGCTCCGCCCTCCACTCCGAACGGATCCCCGCGTACCTCGCGCTCGGCCTCGCGGTCGCCGGGTTCGTCGCCGTTCTCGTCATCCACGAGAGCGGCGGCGGGACGATCGACGCGCCGTGGGCGCCGACGCTCGACCTGCGACTGACGTTCACGCTCGACGGTCTCGGAGCGCTGTACTCGCTGCTCGCGACCGGCGTCGGCGCCGCGGTCTTCGCCTACTCGAGCCGGTACCTCCCGCTCCACCACGGCCACGTCCCCCGGACCCGTCCGGTCATGGACTCGTGGCGCTTTCACGGGCTGCTCGCGCTCTTCATGGTGTCGATGGTCGGGCTCGCGACCGCGCAGGACCTGATCCTCCTCTTCGTCTTCTGGGACCTCACCGCGATCGCGTCGTACTTCCTCGTCGGCTACGACCGCCACGAGCGGGAGTCCCGTGTCGCCGCGCTCATGGCGATCCTCGTCACCGGCATCAGCGCGGTCTGCCTCCTCATCGGGGCGCTCATGCTCTACGCCGAGTACGGGACGTTCTCGCTCCCGGAGCTCTTCGAGGCGGGTGCGCAGGGGAGCACCACCGTCACCGTCGCCTGCGCCCTGATCGCGATCGCGGGCCTCGCGAAGAGCGCCCAGGTGCCGATGCACTTCTGGCTGCCGCGGGCGATGGCGGCGCCGACCCCGGTCTCGGCGTACCTGCACTCCGCGGCGATGGTCGCGGCCGGAGTCTTCCTCCTCGCCCGGGCGTACCCGCTGATCCAGACGAGCGGCCTTCTCCTCGACCTGCTGCTCGCGATCGGGCTGACGACGATCGCGGTCGGAGGGATCATCTCCCTCACGCGCGACAACCTCAAGCAGGTCCTCGCCTACTCGACGATCTCGCAGTACGGCTACGTCGTGACCCTGCTCGGGCTCGGCGGGCCGAAGGGGGCTCTCGCCGCGTCGTTCTACGTCATCGCGCACGCGATCGCGAAGGCGGCGCTCTTCCTCACCGCCGGGGCGGTGACCGAGGCGACCGGGTCGAAGACGCTCTCGGGGACCGGCGGGCTCGCGCGCGCGATGCCCGTGCTCGCGGTCGCCAGCGGGCTCGCCGCCGCCGCGCTCGCCGCCCTCCCCCTCACGATCGGGTTCTTCAAGGACGAGCTGTTCTTCGCCGCAGCCGTCGAACGCGGGACCCTCGCGACCGTCGCCGCCGTGCTCGCCGCGGGGATCACGTTCGGGTACGTCGGCCGGTTCTGGACGGGGATCTTCCTCGGTCCCCGCCGGGCCGAGCCCGCGACGATCCCCGCCCTGCTCGTCGCGCCGGTCGTGCTGCTCGCGGCCGTCGCCGTCGTCGGCGGCGTCGTCGTCGGTCCGTTCGAGCGCCTCGCGGAGAGCGCCGGGCTCGCGACGTTCGGCGAGCCGACCCCCGGCAAGGCCGCCTACCACCTCGACCTGCGAGCGGAGAATCTCATGGCGCTCGGCGCGTACGCGGTCGGCGCGCTCATCCTCGTGAGCGAGGCGCGGTGGCGGGCGTTCGCCCTGTGGGTCGCGCGAGTCGGGGAGCGTGTCGGGCCGGCGCGCATGTACGAGGTCGGGCTCGCGCGCCTCGACGCCCTCTCCGACGCCGTCCACTTCATCGAGGTGCGCGACCTGCGCACCCGCGTCGCGTCGGTGCTCCTCCCCGCCGGGCTGCTCGTCCTCGCGGGAATCCTCGCGACGCCCTCCGACGGGCTCTTCGAGGTCGGGACGATCGGGGAGGACGACATCGCGCTCGCCCTCATGCTCATCGTCAGCGCCGGGGCCGCGATCGCCGCGACGATCCCGCGCGACCACCTCATGCTCGTCCTCGTCGTCGGCGCCGTCGGCTTCAGCCTCGCGGTCGTCTACGCGCTCTTCGGCGGACCGGACGTCGCGCTCGTCGCGGTGCTCGTCGAGACCGTCTTCGCGCTCCTCTTCCTCTCGATCTTCGCGCTCCTCCCGCGGGCCGTCCTGCGACGCGAGGCGAACCTCCCGACGTCCCGCCTGCGCGTGCGACGCAACGCGATCACGGGCGTCCTGTCGGGCCTCTTCGCGTTCGTCGTCGCGTGGGCGGCGCTCTCACGGCCCACGCCGGAGGAGTCGGTGTCCGTCGAGCTCTACGACCGGACGGAGGACGCGCACGCGAAGGACAGCGTCACCGCGATCCTCGCGGACTTCCGCGGACTCGACACGATCATCGAGATCACGGTCGTCGGCGTCGCGTTCCTCGGCATCGCGACCCTCCTGCGCAAGGGACGGATGACCTGATGTCGCTCGCGACGCGCACCGTCTCGCGCCTGCTTCTCGCCCCCGCGCTCATGATCGCGGCGGCGGTGCTCGTCAAGGGGTACGCCGACACCGGGGACGGCTTCAACGCCGGGGTGATCGCGGCGCTCGCGATCCTGCTCCAGTACGTCGTCTTCGGCGCCGAGGAGGCCGAGCGCCTGCTCCCCGTCCGCCGCGCCGGGCTGTGCGCCGTCGCGGGCCTCGCGCTCTCGCTCGTCGTCGCGTTCACCCCGCTGCTGCGCGGCGACGCGCTCTTCACGCACGTCCCCGGTCCGGGGAAGGACGTCGTCAAGGTCGGGACGCTCGAGCTCATCACCGCCGTCGCGTTCGACATCGGGGTCTTCCTCCTCGTGTTCGGCGCGATCGTGGGCGCGCTGCGCCTGATCGCGCTCCACGACCGCACCGCCGAGCTCGAACGCCCTCCCGCGGGGGGCCTGCGATGACCCTCCTGCTCGCGATCGCCATCGGGGTCATCTTCGGGTCCGGGGCCTACCTCATGCTCAAGCCGGACCTGTTCCGGGTCGTCATGGGGATGGTCCTCATCTCCAACGCGGCGAACCTCACGCTCATGTCCGCAGGACTCAGCCGCGGGGCGGCGCCGTTCGTCGGCGCCGGCGACGAGGGCGAGACCGTGTCCGACCCGCTCGTGCAGGCGATGACCCTCACCGCGATCGTCATCGGGCTCGGGGTGACCGCTCTCCTCCTCAGCCTCGCCTACCGCGTCTACACGTCGCACGCGACCGTCGACCTCGACGAGCTGTCGCAGCGCGAGGCGAAGACGACGCAGGAGCTCGAGCGCGAGGACCTCGAGTTCTGATGATCGTCGCGGGACTCGGGGTCGTCTGGGGGTCGGCGGTCCTCTTCATGGCGCTCGACGGCCGCCGCCGCGCCGTGGGGTGGGCGGCGGTCGCCGCGCTCGCGGTCGCGAGCGTCCTGCTCGCGGTCCTCCTCGGGCAGGTCGTCGTCGACGGCACCCGCGACACGGTGGCGGGCGGCTGGCCGCAGGGTCTCGGGATCCGCCTGCGGGCCGACGCGCTCGGTGTCGTCTTCGCGCTGCTCTCGACGCTCGTGCTCCTCTCCGCGCTCGCCTACGAGGTCGCCAGCGACGCCTGCAGCCGGACGCTGCCGTCGATCGTGCTCTTCATGGCGGCCGGCCTCATCGGCATCTTCCTCACCGCCGATGTCTTCAACTTCTACGTCTTCTTCGAGCTCGCCATGATCGCCGCCTACGTGCTCACCGCACACGGCGGCGGATCGCGGCAGATCGGCGCGGCGTTCATCTTCGCGGTCGTCAACCTCCTCGGCTCGTTCCTGTTCCTCATCGGGATCGGCGCGCTCTACCACGTCACCGGCACGCTCGACATGGACGGCGTGTCGCAGCGGCTGCTCGAGGTCGACACGACGAGCACCCTCATCATCGGCGTCACGCTGTTCGTCGCGTTCGGCGTCAAGCTCGGGCTCTTCCCCTTCCACTTCTGGCTCCCGGCGGTCTACGCGGGCGCCCGCCCCGCGGTCGCCGCGATGCTCTCCGGTGCGCTCGCGAACATCGGCGCGTACGGGCTTCTGCGCTTCGGCGGCGACCTCCTCGACGCGGAGGTGCGCGTCGCGTCCACGGCGCTCATCATCCTCGGGACGGCGAGCATCCTCTATGGCTCGCTGCAGGCGCTCTCCCGGCGCACGGCGACCGAGGTCCTCGCGTATTCGTCGATCGGCCAGGCCGGCTACGTCATCGTCGCGATCGCGGTCGGCGGGTCGGTCGGCTTCGCCGCCGCGATCCTCTACGCGATCGTCAACTCGCTCAACAAGACGCTGCTGTTCCTCTCGGTGGGCGTCCGCGGGGCGTTCGTCGGGACCGCCTTCGTGATCGGCGCGCTGAGCGTGGCGGGCGTCCCGCCGACCGCCGGGTTCTGGGGCAAGGTCGCGCTGTTCCAGACGGGCATCGGCGTCGACGGGACCGCCGGCGCGGTCGCGCTCGTCGCTCTCATCTTCCTCGGCGGCGCGCTC